>DASQYQ010000243.1:0-3046 GCA_035639115.1 Sphingomicrobium sp.
GCGCTCCTGGCTACTCGAGCGCTCTGATCCCGACGCTGAGCAGCACCTGCGCTCCGCTCGACATCTTCGGTGTCGGCAATGAGAGCCAGGCCGCGCTCGACTACGTGACGGCGATTGCTCAGACCGACCAGAAGAATTCGCAGCTCGACCTGGTTGCCGACGTCAACGGGTCGGTGGTCCACCTCCCGGGCGGTGATGCAAAAATCTCGCTGGGCGTCGAGCACAGGCGGGAATCGACGAGCTTCGATCCGGGCGCTTTCTATTACGGGCAGGTCAATCCGGACGGCAGCCGCACCCAGTACGGCAACTCGATCCCGATCGATCCCGTCTCTGGCGCCTATCACACGGACGAAGCGTTCGGTGAGCTCAACATCCCCGTCGTGTCGGCCGACATGGGCGTGCCGATGGTCAACAGCCTCAACCTGCAGGGCGCCGCCCGCTACGTTAAGAACAGCATGACCGGCGGGTTCTTGGCGTACACCGGTGGCGGCACCTACGCTCCGGTGAAGGCGCTGACGCTCCGCGGCAACTATACCCGTTCGTTCCGCGCTCCGGCGATCACCGAGGTGTTCGCGCCGACGGGATCGGTGTTCGATACCGCCAACGACCCGTGCGACGCTCGCTACGTCAACGGTGGTCCGGACCCGGCCAACCGGGCGGCGAATTGCGCGGCAGCGGGGATCACCCAGCCGTTCACGTCGAACGTCGTCGATTACACGCTCCCGGGCACCTTCGGCGGCAACCCGGACCTTCAGAACGAGACCGCAAACTCGTGGACTGCAGGCGCGGTTCTCGCCCCTCCGTTCCTGCGCGGGTTCACGCTCCAGGGCGACTATATCGCCATCGACGTGAAGAACGAGATCGCGTCGCTCGGCCTCACCGACCTGATGGACGCCTGCTACGACGCCCCCGACTATCCGTCGAACCCGTTCTGCAGCACCTTCACGCGTGATTCGTCAGGCCAGGTGTCATCGTTCGCCGAGGGCAATTACAACATCGGGATCGAGCACTTCCGAGCACTGCAGATGGCGCTCGACTACAACTTCCCGCTGAGCAGATTCGGCCTGCCGCACTCGGCGGGGTCGCTCGGCATCGGCGTCAACTACCTCCACACCTTCTCGCACTACACGCGGGTCGGTGAGGGCGACATCGAATATTCGGTCGGAACGACGCAGGAGCCGAAGGACGACGTCACGGCCAACCTGAACTACACCAATGGGCCGTTCAATTTCCTCTGGCAGACGATCTACTACGGTCCGACCAAGCTGGACGTGAACGATCCGTCGTCGACGTATCAGTACCCGAGCGTGCACTCCTATTTCATGTTCAACAGCTCCATCGGCTATGACCTGAACAAGCACGTGTCGGCACGCCTGATCGTCAACAACGTGTTCAACAAGTCGGTGCCGTTCCCCTATGCGGTCAGCCAGACGCGTTACTTCGATGCGCTGATGGGCCGCTACTTCAAGCTGAACCTCGGCGTTAAGTTCTAAGACGCCTTACTTCGACGAAACTTGGCCCGGTGGAGCATGCTCCATCGGGCCTTTTTTGCCGTCAGGCGGCGCCCGTCTCGCTCGCTAGCAGCCGCGGATCGATTCCTTCCGCCTTGAAAGCGGCGGCCCAGCGCTCGTCGGTTGGAGTATCGAACAGGAGCGAAGGGCCGGCGCGCGCGGCGAACCAGCCGTGGCGCGTCATCTCCTCCTCGAGCTGGCCGCCGTCCCAGCCCGCATAGCCGAGTGCGGCGATCCACCGGGAGGGCCCCTTCCCCTCCGCGATGGCGCGAAGGACGTCGATCGTCCCGGTCATCGCGAAAAGCGCGCCGCTCTCGCCATTGACCTGAACGCTGTCCTGCCCGCCCCAATCGGTCGAATGCAGGATGAAGCCCCGACCGGGCTCGACTGGGCCGCCGTGATGCACGGCGCAGTCCGGGGCTTCGCCCGGATCGATCTCGAGCTGACGAAGCAGCGCGCGGAAGCTGATCCCTGCCCGCTTGTGGCCGATTCCGATACCGATGGCGCCATTATCGTCGTGCATGCACATGGCGATAACCGCGCGTTCGAACCGCGGATCGGCCATTCCCGGCATTGCGAGGAGCAGCTTGCCGGACAGGAAGTTCGGTTGGTCGACCATCGATACGACAATGGGACGCTGCCGCGAGGCGGGCAATACTTGAGGCTGTCATACGGCGGGCCTATCTGCCGCTTCAGCTGACGCGAAGGAGATATTTGATGACCATCCAAGTGGGCGACCGGCTGCCCGACGTTCCGATCACGATTGCCACGGCTGATGGGCCGAAGCCGACGACGACGACCGATTTCTTCAAGGGCAAGAAGGTCGCTCTCTTCGCCGTCCCGGGCGCGTTCACACCGACCTGCTCCGCGCGACACCTGCCCTCCTATGTCGACAAGGCCGGCGAGCTGAAGAGCCAGGGCATCGACGAGATCGCCTGCATCTCGGTCAACGACCCGTTCGTCATGGGCGCCTGGGGCAAGGCCGACGGGTCGGAGGACATCACGATGCTCGCCGACGGCAACGGCGAGTTCGCTGAAGCGATCGGCCTCACGATGGACGGCAGCAAGTTCGGCCTCGGCAAGCGCTCGCAGCGCTACTCGATGATCGTCGACGATGGCGTCGTCGAGCAGCTGAACGTCGAAGCGCCGGGCGAATATCGTGCCTCCAGCGCCGAATATATGCTCGACCAGCTGGCGACCGCGTAACGAGTCTACGGCTGGCCGCTGGACCGCCTCTCCTCATCGCGCGCCGCCGCCGACCGGCGAACGGCACGCGCTTTCAATCGTTTAATCGGATTGAGAGCGAAACATCTAAAATGAGGAGGAATTTAATGGCCAGGAGTAACAGTCGCGGCGGCCGGAACAATAATCCGAGTGGCCGCAACCAGTATAGCGACTGGGGCGTGATGGACATGGTCCGCGACCGCCCTGTCGCAGCGGCGGCAGCCGCAGCCGGCGCGGCCGCTGCAGGGCTATTCCTGTGGTCGAGGCGCAGCCAGATCACCAATCAGCTCAGCAGCCTCAGCGACCAGATC
>DASQYQ010000244.1:0-2983 GCA_035639115.1 Sphingomicrobium sp.
GCGGCAGCAAGACCGGCAGATAGGGAAGATATGGATGGTCTTAGCGACACTATTGCCTCCATCGCTAATGAAGGTTCTGCGACATATCGCCTTGGTCAAATGGCAAAATCCGTATTGCTACTTAAGGATCGTCGCCCTCGAGGCGCAAAAGCGAAGCGATGAGTTGGCGACGATAAACGCGCCTTCCGCTAAAACACTTAGGTTCAATGACACCGTCGGCGAGTAGCCGAGAGGGCATGGATGCCGTTAGGCACATCGCAGGCCTGACCGAGGCGGAGGCCGCTGCGCGGCTGACTGGGTTCGGCCCGAACCTCATCCGTCCTCCGAAGTCGCGTACTCTTTTGAGAATCGCACGGGACACGCTCGGCGAGCCGATGTTCCTGCTGCTGCTCGGTGCTGCTGGACTTTACTTGGTCGTCGGGGATCTTTCCGAAGGCCTGTTCATGGCCGCCGGCGCTCTGCTCGCATTGGGCCTTGTCATCGTACAGGAGGCGCGCAGCGAGAGGGCACTGCAGGCCCTCAACGCGCTGGCGGAGCCACGGGCAAGAGTTGTGCGCGACGGAGTTTCCCGCTGGATTCCGGCTCGCGAGCTAGTGCCGGGCGACTTGGTTCTCGTTGCCGAAGGGACGCGCGTTCCCGCCGATGCCTTGCTCGTCGAGGGAGATGCGCTGCAGGTCGACGAGTCCGCGCTCACCGGCGAATCCGCGCCGGTTTCGAAGAAGCCGGACGAGAATGGACGTGCTGCGCTCAGCGCTCCGGGCCACGAGATAAGCTCTTCACTATTTGCGGCAACCATGGTCGTGCGTGGCCAGGGGCTCGCGCAGGTCGCGCGCACGGGCACCAATACAGAAGTTGGACGAATAGGACTCGAGCTGGCTTCGGTAACCGAGCAGCCGACGCTGCTGCAGCGCGATGTGAGGCGGCTGATCGGAAGGATCGGCATTCTTGCGATGGGCTTCTGTGGGTTGGTGGCGGTTGTTTACGGCTTGGCCCGGGGAGACTGGTTTTCGGGAGCCGTCAGCGGACTGACGCTCGCCATTTCTCTCATCCCCGAAGAGTTTCCGATGGTTCTGACCATTTTCATGGCGCTCGGCGCGCTGCGGCTCGCCCGCAGAAAGGTGCTAGTTCGCCGGTCGGCCGTGATCGAGACTCTCGGCGCAACCGATCTGCTGTGCGTCGACAAGACCGGGACGATCACCGAGAATCGCATGACGCTCCGCCGCCTATGGGTGAATGGTGCAACGCACGATATCAGGAACGGCGTACCCGCGAGCGCGGGCGCTTTGATCCAAGCTGCCGAGCGCGCCTCAACCAGGCATGGTCACGATCCGATGGATGCGGCGATTGGCGCGGTGGCTGGGCCAGTGGCCGGCAAACCTATTCGGACATACCCACTCAGTTCGGGCCTGCTGGCATTCGTCCAGGTCTGGCGAACCGAAAAAGGCGAGACAATCTACTCGGCCAAGGGTGCGCATGATGCCCTGGTTCCACTCTGCCGGGGCTCACCCGATCTGCTGAGAAGCGCGGAAGAAGCAGCGCACAAACTCGCGAGCCTGGGTGCAAGGGTCCTCGCCGTTGCCGAAGCTCGATTTCGCGCGGACCCCCTGAAAGAGCCCGGCGAACTCGATTACGAGCTTCTCGGGCTACTTGGCTTCGAAGATCCCATACGAAGCGAAGTACCTTCGGCGATCGCCGAAGCGGCAAAGGCCGGAGTTGGCGTCGCAATGATAACCGGCGATTATCCGGAGACAGCTAGGTCAATCGCGCAAGCAGCGGGAATCGATGTATCGGCCGGCGTGCTTACTGGGGATTCAGTCGACAGTCTCGACGCGGTGCCAAGCGGCGTCCGGGTGTTCGCCCGGATTAAGCCGGTACAGAAGCTGCGGCTTGTCGAAGCTTTCAGACACGCCGGCCACGTAGTCGCAATGACTGGAGACGGGGTCAACGATGCGCCCGCGCTTGCCGCTGCCGATGTCGGAATCGCGATGGGACTGCGGGGAACCGACGTCGCCCGTGAGGCCTCCGACCTGATCCTGCTCGACGACCGCTTTGCCTCCATAATCGGCGGAATCGCGCTCGGGCGGCGCATCTTCGCAAACCTCCGGCGGGCGATGACGTACATCACAGCCGTCCATATTCCGGTCGCCGGATTGGCACTGTTGCCGATTCTTCTCGGCCTGCCCCCGATGTTCTTTCCGATGCACATCGTACTGCTGGAGTTGCTGTTCGACCCACTTTGCTCAATCGTCTTCGAGGGCGAACCGAATGAGGAGGACGCAATGGCTCGTCCGCCGCGGCCCATCGGCGAGCCATTGTTTGGAAAGCTCCAGATTGGCCTGGCGATCGTCCAGGGAGGGGTGCTGCTGTTGTCGGTGCTGGGCTATTATTGGTTGCTCAACGACCTGAACATCGGAGAGCAGCTCGCGCGTACCTCGGGATTTCTTGCCCTCGTCACCGGCCATTTGAGCCTCGCGGTGGCGAATGGAAGCAGAACGGGCGGCCTGATTAGTCGCGAGCATTTCGCCTTCTGGGCCATCGTCGGCGCGGCGGTTGCGATCCTTGCAGCTACGCTGACGATTCCATTCTTAGTCCATCTGATGCGATTCACCGTACCGCCCGCGACTTTCGTCCTTCTTAGTGTCGCGATAGGCGTGTTCGCCGGCGGCTGGACACGCGTTTCGCGTATCTCCTGGCAGCTTTGAATCCAATGCGGGGCTAAAGCCAGATTGCCGATCAGCTTCCCTCCGTTGCTGCGCCTGTCGGCTGGCCCGGAGCCGCCCTTACGCCGCGAATGCCGTCGACCATCGCGCGATGGTCTGTCGCAGCCTGCAACGCGGGTTGCGGACATGGAGCTGCTGCAGTGACCATTATCATCGCGAAAAGCGAAGCGACGGCCTTCAGCAATCTCTCCCTTCTCCCTGCTAGCCCCGACTTCGCGCCGCCTGGAAACCAGGCTTCCAGCGCGTCATCGAGGCCCTGCCCA
>DASQYQ010000245.1:0-10867 GCA_035639115.1 Sphingomicrobium sp.
GTTGTTCGGCGATGGAGCCGCCGCCGCAGTCGTCACCAGCGGCCATCACAGCCTCGCACGCATTTCGGCTTCGGCGGAGAAGCTGTGGCCCGACACGCCGCGGATCATGGGCTGGGAGGTCGAGGATCCGGGCCTCGCAGTCGTGTTCGACCGCGCCATTCCGCCCTTCATCGAAGCCGAGCTCGCGGGCGCGGTCGACGAGATGTGCGGGTCGATGGCAATCCGCCGCGACGACATCGATCGCTTCTGCTCCCACCCGGGCGGCGTCAAGGTGATCGACGCGATCGAGACGGCGCTTCAGCTTCCGCAGGGCGAGCTGAACCTGGAGCGCGAAGTGCTCCACGACTACGGAAACATGAGCGCTCCGACGGTCATGTTCGTGCTCGAGCGGCTACTAGAGCGCGGCCTCCCCGACCGGACAATGATGACGGCTTTCGGCCCTGGGTTCACCTGCGCTGGGCTGCTATTAGAAGCTGCGTGACTCTCAACATCGCGATACTCGCTTTCGTCACTATAGAACGCCTGTTCGAGCTATGGCTTGCCGGGCGCAACACGCGCAGATTGCTCGCCAGGGGTGCGCGCGAGCATGGGCGCAGCCACTACCCGCTGATCGTCGCTGTCCACCTTCTCTGGCTAGCGGCCTTGTGGTGGTTCGCTCGGTCACGTCCGATCGACGGCTTCTGGCTCGCCGTCTTCGTCTTGCTGGAGATTGCCCGCATCTGGGTACTCACTACCCTCGGCAGCCGCTGGACCACGCGCATCATCGTCGATCCGAATGAGGAGCTGGTTGAAAGCGGCCCCTATCGCTTCGTCAATCACCCCAATTACTGGGTGGTGATCGGGGAAATCGCGGTGCTGCCGCTCGTCTTCGGGCTGTGGCAGATCGCCTTGATTTTCACCCTGCTCAACTCCGCCGTACTCGCCATCCGCATCCGTGAGGAAAACCGAGCGCTGGGCCGCTAAGCATCGCTTGCGGAGCAGTTGCTTACAGCCTATATCGCAGCTCTCTCCTCGACATCGCCAGATGCCTGAGGCTGGGGCCCCACGGCTCCGGTCCGAGAGACGTTTGGATTTCCTGTCGGAGCATGCGTGACCAATATCGCCGGCCTTGAACGACTGATCGAGCCCGAGGTGAGGCGCCTCGGCTACGAGCTGGTGCGCGTGCTGATGATCGGGGGAGCTTCGGATCCGACGCTGCAAGTCATGGCCGAGCGGCCGGACACGCGCCAGCTCGGCATCAGCGACTGCGAAAGGATCTCGCGGCACCTGTCCGACATGCTCGATCTCGCCGATCCGATCGACGGCAGCTACCGGCTCGAGGTCAGCTCGCCCGGAATCGACCGGCCGCTGACGCGGCTCAAGGATTTCAAAGACTGGGCCGGTCACGAAGCGCGCATCAAGCTCTTGGAGCCGCATGAGGGTCGCAAGCAGTTCACCTCCACCCTTCAGGGCATCGAAGGTGACGAAATCCTGATCATCACGAAGGAAGGCGAAGCGCACGCCCTACCCTTCTCCGCAATCTCCTCGGCCAAGCTCGTCTTGACCGACAAGCTCATTCAAGCCACCGCGCCGCTCAGCACCGAGGGCGCCGACACAATTGAAACCATAGAGGAATAACTTTCATGGCCACCGCACCCGCTGCCGTCAGCGCCAACAAGGCAGAATTGCTCGCGATCGCCGACGCCGTCGCGCGCGAGAAGCTGATCGACAAGGGCATCGTCATCGAGGCGATGGAGGACGCGATCCAGCGCGCCGCCCGCGCCCGCTACGGCGCCGAGAACGACATCCGCGCCAAGCTCGACCCGAACACCGGCGACCTCCGCCTGTGGCGCGTTCTCGAGGTCACCGAAGAGGTCGAGGACCATTTCAAGCAGATCGACGAGAAGAGCGCTCAGAAGCTGCAGAAGGGTGCGAGCGTCGGCGACTTCATCGTCGACCCCCTGCCACCGATCGAGTTCGGCCGAATCGCCGCCCAGGCCGCCAAGCAGGTCATCTTCCAGAAGGTCCGCGATGCGGAGCGCGAGCGCCAGTATGAGGAGTTCAAAGACCGGGCGAACGAGATCATCACGGGCGTCGTCAAGCGCGTCGAGTTCGGCCACGTCGTCGTCGACCTCGGCCGGGCCGAGGGCGTTATCCGCCGCGACCAGCAGATTCCGCGCGAGATGGTCAGGGTGGGCGACCGCATCCGTTCGCTGATCATGGCGGTCCGCCGCGAAGCCCGCGGACCGCAGATATTCCTGTCCCGAGCGCATCCCGAATTCATGAAGAAGCTGTTCGCGCAGGAAGTGCCGGAGATTTACGACGGAATCATCGAGATCAAGGCCGCCGCCCGCGATCCGGGCAGCCGAGCCAAGATCGGCGTGATCAGCCACGACAGCTCGATCGACCCAGTCGGCGCGTGCGTCGGCATGAAGGGCAGCCGGGTCCAGGCGGTCGTCCAGGAGCTGCAGGGCGAGAAGATCGACATCATTCCCTGGTCGCAGGATCTTGCGACCTTCGTCGTCAACGCGCTCCAGCCGGCGACCGTCAGCCGCGTCGTGATCGACGAGGAAGAGAGCCGCATCGAGGTCGTCGTTCCCGACGATCAGCTCAGCCTCGCCATCGGCCGCCGCGGGCAGAACGTGCGTCTCGCTAGCCACCTGACCGCCTCGCAGATCGACATTCTGACCGAGGCGGACGCGAGCGAGAAGCGCCAGCGCGAGTTCGTCGAGCGCTCCGAGATGTTCCAAAGCGAGCTCGACGTCGACGAGACTCTTTCGCAGCTGCTCGTCGCCGAAGGCTTCACGAGCCTTGAGGAAGTGGCCTACGTGCCGGTCGAGGAAATCGCCTCGATCGAGGGTCTCGATGAGGACATCGCGACGGAGCTCCAGAGCCGCGCTTCGGAAGCGCTCGATCGTCGTGAAGCTGCCGCTCGCGAGGAGCGCCGCAAGCTTGGAGTCGAGGATGCGCTCGCCGAGATCCCTCACCTCACCGAGCAGATGTTGGTGACTCTAGGCAAGGCTAACATCCGTACACTCGACGATCTAGCCGACCTAGCGACCGACGAGCTCGTGCAGAAGAAGCGTCCCGAGCAGCGGCGCCAACGCGAGCCGAGCAACCGCCCCGAGGACAAAGGCGGAGTTCTCGCCGAGTACGGCCTGACCGAAGAGCAGGGCAACGAGATCATCATGGCCGCCCGCGCTCACTGGTTCGAGGACGAGGATCAGGCGCCGGCTTCCGACACGTCGACAACCGGGGAGGACGCGGTTGCGGGCGAGGAGCAATGATCAACTAGAAGCGCACGTCCCTGAGCGCGCGTGCATCCTCTCGCGGCGGACCGCGCCGCGGGAGGAGCTGATTCGGCTCGCGCTCGGTCCTGACGGCGCCGTTGCACCCGACGTTCGCGCCCGCGCCCCCGGCCGAGGCGCGTGGATCGGCGTCACTCGCGCCGAGCTCGACAGCGCTAATGCCAAGGGCAAGCTCAAGCCGGCACTCCAGCGAGCGTTCAAGACCAACGACCTTACGGTTCCCGCCGATCTCGGCGAGCGCATCCAAGCAGCGCTGCGCCAGAACGCTCTCGACCGCCTCGGGATGGAGGCGCGGGCGGGTAATCTCGTCAACGGCGCCGAGCGCGTCGAGAATGCCGCGCGTTCCGGGCAAGTCTATCTCCTCATCCATGCCGGGGACGCGGGGGAAGATGGGCGCAAGCGCATGGACCAGGCCTGGCGCGTTGGCGGGGGCGGTCCTCAGGGGGTGATATTCCCCGAGACGCGCACTATCTTGTCGATGGCACTTGGGCGCGAGAATGTGGTACACGTCGCCCTGACCGATCCAGCCGCCGCTTCGCGTGTCTCTCACGCGCTTGCCCGGTGGCTGGCTTTCAATGGCCCGGAACGTGGTCTGGAAGGCGGAGAACCCGCCTTGAGGACCGGCTCGGCTGAAGAGATTTTGACGAAGGAATAGAATGGCAGACCAGACCGAAAAACCGAAGCTCGGAACCCGGCCACCGCTGGGAATCAAGCGAACGGTCGAGACCGGCAAGGTCAAGCAGAGCTTCAGCCACGGCCGCTCCAACACCGTCGTTGTCGAGCGCAAGCAGCGCCGCATCTTCACCAAGCCGGGTGAGGCTCCGCCGCCCGAGCCTCCCAAGCCTGAGCCGGTCGCCGAAGCGCCCAAGCCCGCGCCGAAGCCCGCCGCGCCGCAGCCGGCGCCGCGCAAGCCCTCCCCGCAGGACGACATTACTGCGCGGAAGGAAATGCAGGCACGCCTCCTCCGTGAAGCCGAGGAGGCCGCGGCCGAGGAAGCGCGCCGCGAGGCCGAAGAGGAAGCGAAACGCGCTGCCGAAGCGCCGACTGAGCCGGAAGCTCCAGCCCCGGCCATCGAGGAAGAGGCGGAACAGCGACCCGTTCGCCGTCCCGGCGGACACGCCCCTGCTCCACGGCGCCCCGAGCCTGCGCGCCCGAGCCGCGGTCGTGGCGACGCCGAGCGTCATCGCGGCAAGCTCACCGTAACTCGCGCTTTGTCCGACGAGGATGACAGCCGTGCTCGCTCACTCGCGGCGCTCCGCCGCGCCCGCGAGAAGGAAAAGCGGCACCATATGGAGGTCGGCCCGTCGGCCAAGCAGGTCCGCGACGTGATCGTTCCCGAAGCGATCACCGTCCAGGAGCTCGCCAACCGCATGGCGGAGCGCGGCGCCGATCTCGTGAAGGCGCTGTTCAAGATGGGTATGCCGGTGACGCTCACCCAGACCATCGACCAGGACACCGCCGAGTTGCTCGTCACCGAGTTCGGGCACCGCATCAAGCGCGTGAGCGAAAGCGACATCGACATCGACACCTCAGAGGATGTCGATGCGCCCGAGACCCTGCAGGCGCGGCCACCGGTGGTCACGATCATGGGCCACGTCGACCACGGCAAAACTTCGCTCCTCGACGCGATCCGCGGTGCGGACGTCGTATCCGGCGAGGCCGGCGGCATCACGCAGCATATCGGCGCCTATCAGGTCAGCTTACCCGATAAATCGAAGATCACGTTCCTTGACACGCCGGGCCACGAAGCTTTCTCGGAGATGCGTGCGCGCGGCGCCAACGTCACCGACATCGTCGTGCTCGTTGTCGCCGCTGACGACGGCCTTCGTCCGCAGACGATCGAGGCCATCAATCACACCAAGGCCGCCGGCGTCCCGATGATCGTCGCGATCAACAAGATCGATAAGCCGGAAGCCAAGCCGCAGAAGGTCCGCGAAGAACTGCTGCAACACGAGATCATCGTCGAGGACATGGGAGGCGACGTCCAGGACGTCGAAGTCTCCGCCACGAAGAAGACCAATCTCGACAAGCTGCTGGAAGCGATCCAGCTCCAGGCCGAGATCCTCGAGCTGAAGGCCAACCCCGACCGCGCCGCTGAAGGAACGGTCATCGAAGCCAAGCTCGACAAGGGCCGCGGCCCGCTCGCGACCGTACTGGTCGAGCGCGGCTCGCTGCGCGTAGGCGATGTCTTTGTCGCGGGCGCATCGAGCGGCAAGGTCCGCGCGATGATCGACGATCACGGCCGCCAAGTGAAGGAAGCCGGCCCCTCGGTGCCGGTCGAGGTCCTCGGCCTCTCCGCAGTTCCGTCGGCAGGTGATCCGTTCACGGTTGTCGAGAACGAGGCGCGGGCGCGCGAAGTCGCCGCCTATCGTCAGGGCGTGCTCGACAAGAAGCGCACGACTTCGGCGCCGATGAGCCTGGAGAACATGTTCGCGTCGCACGCGTCGACCACCAAGGAGCTGCCGCTGGTTATCAAGGCCGACGTGCAGGGCTCAATCGAAGCGATCGTCCACGCGCTCAATCGCCTGTCGACCGACGAGATCCGCGTGCGCGTGCTTCACTCGGGCGTCGGTGCGATCACCGAGAGCGACGTCACCCTTGCATCCGCGAGCGGCGCTCCGATCATCGGCTTCAACGTCCGCCCGAATGCCAAGGCGCGCGAGGTCGCCGACCGCAACAAGGTCGAGTTCCGGTACTACGACGTCATCTACCACCTCACTGACTGGGTGAAGGGTGCGATGGCGGGCGAGCTTGGTCCGGAGATCATTGAGACGGTCGTTGGCCGAGCGAAGGTCCAGGAAGTCTTCCCGGCCGGCAAGAAGGACAAGGCCGCCGGCCTGCTCGTTCTCGAAGGTATCATCCGCAAGGGCCTCAACGCCCGCCTCACCCGCGACGACGTCATCGTCTCCAAGACGACGATCAGTTCGCTGCGACGGTTCAAGGATGACGTGGCGGAAGTCACCTCGGGCCTGGAATGCGGCGTGCTTCTGGCCGACACGAACGATATCAAGCCCGGCGACAGCCTTGAAGTGTTCGAGGTCGAGGAGCGTGCTCGGACGCTCTAATGGATGCCCAAAAGTCGTCGGCGCAAGAAACCGAAACCAGGGCTAAAGCGAACGCAAGGGTGGCGGGCCCGGAATAGGAATTCTGCGTGAAAGGCATCGCCGGCGGTTGCCTGGGAGGCTGTCTACCAATGTTTACAGTCGTCTTCTTGATACCAACTATTGTGTTTCACTCGTGATGCTCGGACACCCGACTCCAATCCTCCGCAGCTTCGACGAGCGCCGCGCGAAGCGGTTCTACCTCGACTTCCTCGGGTTCGAATTGCTGTTCGAGGCGCGCTTCGAGGAATGGGCGCCGCTTTACATGGGTGTAAAGAAAGACGACTGCGTCATTCACCTGTCCGAACATTATGGCGACGGAACGCCGGGTGCGGCGGTGCGCATCCCGGTCGATGACGTCAAAGCCTTTATGACCGAGCTTCGCGCCAAGGAGTTCGAGAATTCGCGACCGGGCGAACCGCAGCTCCAGGAATGGGGATCGTGGGAGATCACGATCGCCGATCCGGCGAGCAATCGACTGACCTTCTACACGGAAGACACGAAGTAGTGCGCCGCGCCGAAAGTCCCGAAGGCCGCTCGGTCCGACTCCTCCGTGTCGGCGAGCAGGTGCGCCACGTGCTGAGCGAATTGCTCCAGCGCGGCGACGTGCATGACGACGTGCTCCAGACGCACCTCGTCAGCATCACCGAAGTTCGCATGTCTCCCGACCTTCGCCACGCGACGGTGTTCGTGAAACCGCTGCTCGGCCATGACGAGGATGCCGTGCTGAAGGCCCTTCGTCAGAACACCGCCTTTCTCCAGCGCGAAGTCGCCCACCGTGTCCGGATGAAATATGCGGCGAAGCTTAAGTTCGTACCAGACGAAAGCTTCGACGAGGGCACGCACATTGACCGACTGCTTCGGTCGGAAAGGGTCGCTCAAGACCTCGACCGCGAATGACCGGCTTAGGGCTGCTCGCGGAGCCAATGATCGGCGACGGATGTCGCGCGGAGTTGTTCGGCGAGCGGCATCGCGACTCACTAAAGGCGGCCTGCGCTGAGGACGGCGAGGTCTGGGACATCTACTCCAACAACTTCGGGCCCGACGGCTTTGACGAAAGCATCGACCGCTACGTCTCCAACCCGAACAACCGCACGTTCGTCCTGTCCGAACGTGACGAGCTTGCAGGCATGTCGAGCTTCCTCGGCATCGATCCGAACCGTCGGGTGCTGGAGATCGGCGGGACCTACTACCGCCCGAAGTTCCGCGGGATCGGCTTCAACCGCCGGGTCAAGGAGATGATGCTCGCACGAGCCTTCGACTGCGGCATCCGCCGAGTCGAGTTCCGCGTCGACATCCGCAATCAGCGTTCGCAAGCCGCGATGAAAAAGCTCGGCGCCGTCCGCGAAGGCCTGCTCCGGGCCGATCGCGTCACCTGGACCGGCCACGTCCGCGACACCGTCCTATTCGCAATCTTGAAAGACGAGTGGCCGGTCTGATCGACCGGCGCTAAGCAGCGGCGGTGTCCGGATCGGATCATGAGGAATTGATCGCCATCGAGTGCGCCGACGGCGTTCTTCGCCTGGCGCTCAATAACCGGCCCGCGAACCTTCTCTCGATTGGCTTGATGGAATCCCTCCTGACGGAGCTCGACGCAGCGCGCGACGACATGTCGATCCGAGTCATCGTCATCGCCGCCGTGGGGAAGCTGTTTTCCGCCGGGCATGACCTAAAGGAAATGACGTCGCACCGCTCCGATGCTGACGAGGGCAAGGCATTCTTCATGCGGACGTTCGCGCTCTGCTCGCGGCTGATGCAGGAGATCGTCAATCATCCCAAGCCGGTCATCGCCGAAGTCGATGGAATCGCGACCGCGGCAGGTTGCCAGTTGGTCGCGTCCTGCGACCTCGCACTCGCGTCCGACCGCTCGAGCTTCGGCGTCAACGGCATCGACGTCGGCCTTTTCTGCTCCACACCGGCAGTAGCGCTCACTCGAAACATCAGCCGAAAGCGCGCGATGGAAATGCTGCTGACCGGCGAAATGATTGACGCAGTAACTGCCCTCGAATTCGGATTAGTGAACCGGATCGTTCCATCCGAGACGCTCGCCGACACCACGAACAAAATGGCCCGCGTCATCGCCGCCAAGGCGCCGGCCGCCGTGAAGCTCGGCAAGCAGGCGGTGCTTCGACAGACCGGAATGGATCTCGCCCACGCGTACGAAGAGGCCTCGCGCGTGATGGTCAACAACCTGCTGATTGCCGACGCCGTTGAAGGGATCAGTGCCTTCCTGGAAAAGCGTTCGCCGAAATGGAGCAGTTGAGGAGGGGCCCCCGCTTCATGGCGCTGAGCGGCTGGATCGTCTTGGACAAGCCCGTCGGACTTGGCTCGACGACGGCCGTCGGCGCCGTGAAGCGCGTTCTTCGCGAGGCCGGAGAGCCCAAGACCAAGGTCGGCCACGGCGGCACGCTCGACCCGCTCGCGAGCGGCGTTCTCCCAATCGCGCTGGGAGAAGCGACAAAGCTCTGCGGTCGCCTGCTCAACGCGACGAAGGGCTACGACTTCACGATCCGCTTCGGTGAGGAGACCGATACGCTCGACCTCGAAGGCAAGGTTGTCGCGACTAGCGAGCAACTGCCCACTCTTGAGCAGGTCGAAACCGTCCTCCCGCGCTTCACGGGGGAAATCGAGCAGGTGCCACCCGCCTATTCGGCGCTCAAGATTGACGGCAAGGCGGCATATGCCAGAGCGCGATCCGGCGAAGAGGTGAGCCTCAGGTCGCGCGACGTGACGATCTTCGTCTTAAAGCTGCTCGAAGCGACGGCGGACAGCGTCACGCTCTCCGGCACTGTCTCCAAAGGCACGTACATCCGTTCCCTCGCTCGCGACATCGCGCGCGCTCTTGGAACCGTAGGCCACGTTTCCTATCTCAGGCGCACGCGCGCTGGACCGTTCACCCTGGAATCCGCCATTTCGCTGGACTTTCTGGAAGAAGCCGCTAAGGCGCGCCGACTGACGGAGACGGTAATGCCGCTGACCGCGGCGCTGGACGACATCCCGGCCCTCCCCGTCACTCCCGACCAGGCTCGTCTGCTCCGTCATGGACAGAAGCTTGTCGGGTACCCCGCAAAGCCGGGGCTTCAACTGGCGATCTCGGAGGGAGCTCCGGTCGCGCTGGTCGAAGCATCGGCCGACGGCCTGAAGGTCGTCAGGGGCTTCAACCTTTAGAGAATAGGAGTGACACGATGTCGATTACTGCGGAGCGCAAGCAGGCGCTCATCAAGGAACATGCGCGCGGCAAGGGCGACACCGGGTCGCCGGAAGTTCAGGTCGCGATCCTGACCGAGCGCATCAACAACCTCACCCAGCACTTCAAGGCCCACGCCAAGGATAATCATTCGCGACGCGGCCTTCTGATGCTGGTCAACCAGCGCCGTTCGCTGCTGGATTACCTCCGGCGCAATGACGAAGAGCGCTACACCGACTTGATCGGAAAGCTCGGTCTTCGCAAGTAACCGAAACGGCCCGATCTGGGCCGTTTCGCTTATCTGAAGTCCCGCAATTCGGCGGGGCGCAGTGGGGCCAAGAGCGCCCCGACCGCTGACGGACCGGACAGTCCGTCCAGATGTCCCCGCAGGCATCCGGCCGCGGGGTGAAGGAAACAATATGTTCGATACGAAAACAGTTGAAATCGAGTGGGGTGGAAAGACCCTCAAGCTCGAAACGGGCCGCGTTGCCCGACAGGCCGACGGCGCGGTTCTCGCGACCCTCGGCGAAACCGTAGTGCTGTGCGCGGTCACCGCCGCGAAGTCGGTGAAGCAGGGACAGGATTTCTTCCCGCTGACCGTCCACTACCAGGAGAAATTCTCCGCAGCCGGTCGGATCCCCGGCGGCTTCTTCAAGCGCGAGCGTGGAGCGACCGAGAAGGAGACGCTCACTAGCCGCCTGATCGACCGCCCGATCCGCCCGCTCTTCCCCGAGGGCTTCTACAACGAGATCCTCGTGATCGCGCAGGTCATGAGCTACGACGGCGAGAACGAGCCCGACATCCTCGCGATGATCGCCGCCAGCGCCGCCCTCACGCTTTCCGGAGTCCCGTTCATGGGCCCGATCGGCGCCGCCCGCGTCGGCTTCAGCAATGAGGGCGAGTACATCCTGAATCCGAGCCAGACGCAGGTCAGCGAAGGGCGCCTCGACCTCGTGGTCGCCGGCACCCGCGACGCCGTGATGATGGTCGAATCCGAGGCGAAGGAGCTCTCCGAAGAAGAGATGCTCGGCGCCGTCATGTTCGCCCACAAGTCGATGCAGCCGGTGATCGAAGCGATCATCAAGCTCGCCGAGCAGGCCGCGAAGGAGCCGTGGGAGCTCGCTGCGACCGCCGACAAGGCATCGATCAAGAAGCAGCTGAAGGACCTCATCGGCAAGGACGTCGAGGCCGCCTACAAGCTCACCAGCAAGCAGGACCGCCAGACCGCGCTCGCCAACGCCCGAACCAAGGCCGCCGAGGCGTTCGCCGAGGGCGACCCGCAGGAGCAGCTC
>DASQYQ010000246.1:0-5940 GCA_035639115.1 Sphingomicrobium sp.
CGACCTTCTCATATTTGATCCGCTTGCCGCTCGGCTCGTGAATTTGGTGAAACTGGATCTGCGCACCGCTCTTGGTCGCAGGAAACAGCTCGATCGGAATCGACACCAGCGCCAGACGAATTTGTCCTCGCCAGATCGCACGCGCAGCCATGGCCCCAATTCTCCTTTGCGGAGCGATTCAATCCATTGCGGCCGCGAGTCGTTCCCGAGTGGCCGCTTTCAAAGATCGTACCAGCTGCGTAACATCTTCGCCAAGTGCCGAAGATTCCACGATTGCCGACCCGCAGATCACGCCTTTGGCGCCTGCTGAGAGGGCGGCTCGGACATGTTCCGGTTTCGAAATCCCAAAACCGAACACTTGCGGTGGTGCGCCGAGGCCACACAGACGTTCGACGAGGCGAGAATCGAATCGCCCGCCGGCGTGGGTGCCGGTGATGCCGGCGCGGCTGACGCAATAGGTATAGGCTTTGGACAGCTTGGCGATCTGTTCGAGCGCCGCGTCAGGCGTGTTCGAGGCAGCGATCAGTACCGGCTCGATGCCCGCTTGCTCCATGGCGCGAACGAACGGCTCGGCTTCCAGCGCTGGCACATCGGCGATCAGCAGGCTGTCTGCGCCCGCTTCGGCCGCATCGCTAATGAACCCGGCGCGGGCGACGACGATGCTCGCGTAGGTGAGGATCCCGACGGGGAGGTCGGGGTGACGGGCCCGGAACGCGTCGATCAGGTCGAAACAGTCTCGGGTCCGAACCCCCGAGCGAAGCGAGCGCTGCGCTGCGGCCTGGATGACGGGCCCGTCGGCGACGGGGTCGGAGAAGGGGATCCCGACCTCGACCATGTCTGCACCGCCTTCGACCACGGCATCGAGCAATGCGGCGCTGGTCTCGAGGTCCGGATCGCCGAGCATGAGGAAGGCGCCGAAGGCGCCCTCGCTCCCGAGGCGGTCGAACATTGCCCTGTAGCGGCTCATTGGAACATCGGCCGGGCTTGCTCTTGCCTTTCCGCAAGCAAGGCTTGTGCCTGTGCCACGTCCTTGTCGCCGCGACCGGAAAGGCCGACGAGGATCGCGCTCTTTGGCTCCTTTTCTGCCATCTTCATCGCGTGTGCGAGCGCGTGAGCGGATTCGAACGCGCAGATGATCCCCTCGCTCTCGGCGAGCGCTTTGAAGGCGCTGAGCGCTTCATCGTCGGTGCAGCCGACATATTGCGCCCTCCCGCTGTCCTTGAGGTAGGAATGCTCAGGACCAACGGCCGGATAGTCGAGGCCGGCCGAGACTGACCAGGTGTCGGCGATCTGCCCTTCGTCGTTCTGGAGGACATATGTCTCGGCGCCGTGGAGGATCCCGGGCGTGCCGCGCAAAAGCGTCGCTCCATGTTCCTCGCAATCCAGGCCCTTGCCGGCTGCTTCCACCCCAACCAGCCGAACTGGATCGTCCATGAAGTCGGCGAACAGGCCGATCGCGTTGGATCCGCCGCCAACGCAGGCGATGATGGCGTCTGGCAGGCGGCCGACCTGCTCGAGCATCTGAGCGCGCGCCTCACGGCCGATCACTCGCTGGAACTCGCGAACCATCGTCGGGAACGGATGCGGCCCCGCGGCCGTGCCGAGCAGGTAGTGGGTGGTCTCGAAGCTTGCCGACCAATCGCGAAGCGCCTCGTTGATTGCATCCTTGAGCGTGCGGCCGCCGCTTTCGACGGGCACGACCTTGGCGCCCATCAGCTGCATCCGGAAGACGTTGAGCTTCTGCCGCTCGACATCCTCAGCACCCATGTAAATGACCGTTTCGAACCCAAGCAGCGCGCCGACGATCGCGGTCGCGACCCCGTGCTGGCCGGCACCTGTCTCGGCGATCAGCCGAGTCTTGCCCATCCGCCTCGCGAGCAACCCCTGCCCGAGCACCTGGTTGGTCTTGTGCGCGCCGCCGTGAAGCAGGTCTTCGCGCTTGAGGTAGATATTGCCCGGCAGGTTACGGCATCGAGTGAGCGGCGTCGGACGGCCGGCATAATTGGCGAGAAGGTCGTTCAACTCCGCCGCGAACCCAGGATCCTCCTGAGCGTCGATGAACGCGGCCTCGAGCTGCTCGAGCGCCGGCACCAGGATCTCGGGGACATAGCAGCCCCCGAACCGCCCGAAGCGGCCGCTCAAGCGCATGCCGGCAACCGCCGCGCCGACGGGCGCAGCGCCTCGAACAGTGCGGCGATCTTTTCCGCCGACTTGCGCCCGGGCCGATGATCGACCGACGATCCGACGTCGATCGCATAGGCGCCGAGGCGGCGCGCCGAGAGCGCGTTATGCGGGCCAATTCCACCCGCGACGAGCCCGGTTCGGAGCTCCGGATGAAATTCGATCAGCGCCCAATTGAAGCTTCCGCCGGTACCGCCGCTGCCATTGTCGAACAGCACGCGGTCGCCGCCGCGGCTTGCGAGCGGTTCACGGCCGACGCTTAGCGCAGTCCAGATCTCGCATTCGGGCGGAAGCTCGCGACGAAGCGATCGCACATAAGCGAAGTCCTCGGTTCCGTGGAGCTGAACGGCGTGAAGGTTGAGCAGGGTCGCTATGTCGGCGACCGTCCCGAGCGGCGCGTTCCGGAACACGCCAACCGGAAGCATCCCGCAACGGCGTGCGGTACCGGCCAGCGGCGCGGCTTCGTCCGCAGTGACATGGCGGGGGCTGCCAGGCACGAAGACGAAGCCGGCGTGCGCCGCTGGCCGGGCGGCGCGCAAATCGGCGCCGCAGTTCAAGCCGCACAGCTTGGTTCGTCCGAAGACGAGCTTGCGTGCCGCCTGAGCCGGGTTCGCAGAGCGCATGAGGGACGAACCAATCAAGAAGCCATCGACGAGTGGTGCCAAACGATCGACGTCAGCCCGCGAAGCAATTCCGGATTCAGAGACGAGGAGGCAGTTGGAGGCGCGGCTCGCGAGACGCTCGGTGGTGGAAAGGTCGACCGTCATGTCGCGAAGATCGCGGTTGTTGATGCCGATCAGCGGCGCTCGGAGCGCGAGCGCGCGCCGCATTTCGCCCTCGTCGTGAACCTCGACCAGCGCGTCCATGCCCAACCGCCGCGCCTCGTCGATCATCTCCCGAGCCTTGGCATCGTCCAGCAGCGACAGCATCACCAGGATCGCGTCGGCGCCGGCAATGCGCGCTTCTCCTACCTGGCGAAGGTCGATGAAGAAGTCCTTGGCGAGGATCGGCCCGTCGAACTCGCGCCGGGCGGCTCGAAGGTCTTCGAGCGAGCCGCCGAAATAGGCGCGGTCGCAGAGCACGCTGAGAGCGTCCGCCACACCGGCATAGCTGCGCGCAAGAGTCGACGCATCGGCGTCGGCGCGGATCGTACCTCCCGACGGCGACGCGCGCTTGATTTCGAGGATGAACCGGGCGCCATCGCGCGCAAGCGCCGCCGCCAAACTGCGGCGCGTGGGCCTTGCGCGCACGCGGATGCCGCCGAGCGACAGGCCGTCGAACCGCCGGTCGAGCTCCTCGCGCTTGGCGGCGGCGATCCGGCCAAGGATTCCCTCAGCCACGGCTGGCCTCCACGAACGCGTGCAGAGTGGCGTTGGAACCGCCGCTTCGGAGCGAATCGAATGCCATGTCGACCCCTTCGCGCAGGCTTGCGGCCTTGCCGGCGGTCATGAGCAGCGCACCCGCATTCAGAGCAACGATCGCCGTGTCGGCATCCGGTCCACGACCGGACAGAAGCGCAGAGAGGCGAGCAGCGTTCTCCGCCGGCGTTCCGCCGGCAATCTTGTCCGCCGACAAACGCGTGAGCCCCGCTTGCTCCGGCGTAATCTCGATGTCCTCGAGGCTGCCCGAACGCAGCGACACGGCGCGCGTGAAGCCGTGAAGGGCAACCTCGTCGAGACCCGAGCCGTGAACGATCAATGCTCGCTCGACTCCCAGGGCTCGGAGCGTCTCGGCAATCGGGCGCAGTAATGCGGGATCCGCGACTCCGAGCAGCTGGACCTTGGGCCGCGCGGGATTCAGGCACGGGCCGAGCAGGTTCATGATCGTCCGGACCCTGAGTGCTCGGCGGACGGGTCCGGCATGCGCGATTCCTGGATGGTAAAGCGGCGCGAGGAGGAAGCAGAAGCCAGTGCGGTCGAGGATATCGCGGGATTCGAGCGGATTCAGGTCGAGCCGGGCTCCGAGCGCTTCGAGAACGTCGGCCGAGCCGCATTTCGACGTGAACGACCGGTTGCCATGCTTCACAATCGGAAGGCCGCATGCCGCCGCGACCAGTCCCGCGGCAGTCGAGACATTGATCGAGCCCGAGAAATCGCCGCCGGTGCCGCAGCTGTCTGCGAAGAGGTAGGAAGGCCTCGGAAATGGCCGGGCGGCTTGGCGTAGCGCAAGGGCCGCGCCCGTCAGCTCCTCGGCGGTTTCGCCCTTCACTCGAAGGGCGACGAAGGCGGCCGCCATCAAGGGTTCGCTGAGCGAGCCTTCAACGATTCGGCCGAAGAGCGAGCGCGCGTCGCTTCGATCGAGGTCGCCGCCGTCGAGGAGACGCGTGATGGCAGCTTCGGAAGCGCCGTCCTTGTAGGCGGATTCCGGACGCGCCTCTGCCGGAAAAGCGAGAATTCGGGACATTGGAACTCACCTGAAAACAAAAAAAGCCCGCCGGTGGCGGGCGGGCAGTCGATGATCGTGTGCTAGTCGATCAGTCGCGCCATCGCGCCGCAAAGGTCTCGCCACGCCACCAGAGGTGAGCGGTCGAGATTGCGACGATGGCGTTCAGGTGCGTCATTGCGAATCACTTACTAATTCACGTCCTTAGTGCCGGTCAACGCCCTGTCCGTTTCGGACGCGAGCATTCCATCAGCGATCACGTCGCCGAGAACGCGTCTAGCGGTTCGCTCAGGCAATCCGGTGATGCGAGATGCTTCACCCCGCTCAAACTGTCCCCCGGATGAGCGCTTCCTCTAAGAGCCTAGCAGCCTCGGGCTTCGAGCTATCCTGTCTCTCCGCGTATGGGATTGGGCACGAAGCGGGTCGAACGAATTCGCAGGTTGACCAGCGCGCTACGGTCGTGGCACTCGGCGAGCGCATCGCAGCAAGGTGTAAACCGTGCTGCAAACTTGCGGGATAGCAATCAATAAAATTGACGCTATCTCAATGGAATGCGGGTGTAGCTCAATGGTAGAGCAGAAGCCTTCCAAGCTTACGACGAGGGTTCGATTCCCTTCACCCGCTCCAAATTTTGACAGTCCGGGCGACTGTTGAAATCTGGAACGCCCGAACGGTAGCGAGAGGCGAGCTGGCACCTTCGCTCCTAGAGGGCGTTCACCCGCGTTGACACGACAATGCCGCGCCGCCACATGGCGCGCCTGCCGTCGCCATGCTCAGCCGTCCCCGGATGGCCTGCGCGTGGCAACCTCTGGAGAGGTGGCCGAGTGGTTAAAGGCAGCAGACTGTAAATCTGCCCGCGCAAGCGTACGCTGGTTCGAATCCAGCCCTCTCCACCAGCACTGTAGTTCGGTTTCCACCTCTCCGATTTTCCAGAGTGTGGACGTGAAGGCTTTCCATCCTTTCCCTAACCGACGAGCGCCGGTTCCTTCATGGGCGCGGGGTCGGGATTGTCGTTAATCGGCTCCAAGTCGGCTACGAGCTTTGCGAGCGTATCGGCGTACTGGTTGATCAGCCGAAGGTAGGTTTCAGTGCTGCGGTCAGGATGCCGACGACCCTGTTCCCACTGCTCAATAGTGCGCGCTTCGAGGCCAAAAGTCAGCGCGAACTGTTCGCGGGTCATGTCGAGCCGGTCACGTATGGCTCGCACATCGACGGGGTGATGCAGAGTGACGCGCGCGGGCGCCTCGCCAGCGATATGGGCTCGCGCTTGCGCCAGACCGCGCCGCAGGCTTTCAAAATCGCTCTTCTTCACTGTCTTCTCCGTCTTCGCTTTTCGTCCTGCGCATCATTCCTGAGCTGCTTCTTCTGCCCTTCGCT
>DASQYQ010000247.1:0-14151 GCA_035639115.1 Sphingomicrobium sp.
AGACCGCCATCGGGCTCGGCGAGCTCTGTCTCGAGCCCGTATCCCGCCTCCTGCGCTTTCGAGCGCGCATAGACGACTCCGCGGACCTCAGACAGGACCGCCTCGACCGGACCGAACGGAGAACCCTCGCTTAGTCGCTGAAGCCATCCATCGGACGGCAATGCCTTCGCCGCATCCACCACCGCTTCCAGCGCCACCGCACCTTCCTCATCGTAGGAAACAACGTCCATCAGCCGCGCCGCAAGCCCGCGCCGCCGTCCCCGCGAGCGGCCTTCGGGGCCGACAATCCAGCGCCTTAGCTCGATCGCTTCCTGCCCGCCGAACGTTATTGCGAAGGTGGAATCGGCAGCGTCGAACAGGTGATGGCCCTCGTCGAACAGGATTCGCCCAGGCGAATCCTCGCGCGCTCGAGCGGCATTGATCATCACCAATGCATGGTTGGCGATGACCAGTTCGGCCTCGCGGCTCGCGCGCTCGGCGCGCTCGATGAAGCAGCGGCGGTAGTGCGGGCATCCCGCATAGACACATTCGCCGCGCCGGTCGGTCAGTGCCGTCGAGCCTGCACGGCGGAAGAGGCTCGGCAGCCAGCCGGGTAGGTCGCCGCCGACCATGTCGCCGTCCTTTGTGTACGCCGCCCACCGCGCGACAAGTTGCGCGAGCACCGCCGCGCGTCCGCTGAACGCGCCTTGAAGCGCATCCTCGAGGTTCAGAAGGCACAGGTAATTCTCGCGACCCTTGCGAACCACGATCTTGCGCGCCCGCTCGTCGGCGTCGGCGAACAATTTGGGTCCTTCGGCGTCGAGCTGACGCTGCAGCGCCTTGGTGAACGTCGACACCCACACTGTCCCACCGGCTTGCTCCGCCCACAGCGACGCCGGCGCGAGATAGGCGAGCGTTTTGCCGATGCCGGTGCCCGCTTCGGCAAGCAGCAGGTTCGGCGCTTCCTTAGCCGGTTTCGGTGCAAACACCTGTGTCACCGCCTCGGCCATCGAACGCTGCCCCTCGCGCGCCTCGGCCCGTCCCGTCAGCGCATCCAGCTTCGCGCGCGCCTCAGCGGGATCGACGCTGATGGTGCGCGGCGGCGGGCGTTCGCCGGCCTCGTCCCATTGCTTCAGCCGCGAAAACAGCATCCTCTCACCGCGCTCCGGCCGTTCCAGGCGCGCTCCGATGAGCGGAGCCCAGGCCCAGCCGAGGCGGTGCAGAGTCGCGTTGGAGGTCCACGCGCCCTCGCGCTCTCGCCAATCTTGATCGGAGAGAACCGCCAGCAACCGTTCGGCAATGCGCTGCAGCGCGGTCGCGGAATCCACTTCGCTCAGGGGCGGCTCCAGCCCGACCGCGCGGCTCAGGCCAGCAACGGTCGGCACCGCGAATTCTGCCGGATGGATGAACGCGAACAGCTCCAAGAGGTCGAGTCCGCTGAGCTCGGGATAGCCGAGCCTTTGCCCCACCAGCGGCGCATTGAGGATGATGTGGGGCGTCTCCGCCGCGCGGGCGATCGCTTCCCCTCGGCTCGCCTCGCGAACCTCGAGGGTTCCGGACGCGAGCCAGATTCCGGCGTGGGTTGCGTGAAGCGCGGGAAGAGGCAAAGGAGCCGCCATCCCAGCAACCCTGCCGTCACGAGAACAGAAGAGCAACGAATTTGGACGCCGAAACGCTTCGTAACGCCGCAATGACCTCGAAGGCTTGGCCCTACGAAGAGGCGCGCAAGCTCATGAAGCGCTGGCCCGGCGGGAAGCCCGCCGGCGATCCTGTGATATTCGAGACCGGCTACGGCCCATCGGGCCTCCCGCACATCGGCACCTTCAACGAAGTCGCGCGAACGAGCTTCGTCCGCCATGCCTATGAGGAGCTGACCGGCAATCCGACGCGCCTGATCGCCTTCAGCGACGACATGGACGGGCTACGCAAGGTGCCGGACAACGTGCCGAACCATGCGATGCTCACCGAGAATCTCGGCAAGCCGCTGACGCAGATCCCCGACCCATTCGGCGAGTTTGAGAGTTTCGCGCATCACAACAATGCGATGCTCCGGCGTTTCCTCGACCTTTATGGGTTCGACTACGAATTCCTGTCCTCGACCGATTGCTACACCAGTGGACGTTTCGACGACGTGCTTCGCAAGGTGCTTCGCGGCTTCGACGCGATCATGGGCGTGATGCTCCCGACCCTCCGCGAAGACCGCCGCAAGACCTACTCGCCCGTGCTTCCGATCTCACCGGCGACGGGGCGCGTGCTCCAAGTGCCGGTCGATGTGATCGATTCGGAAGCGGGCCTGATCGCCTTCGACGACGAGGACGGCAGCCGTGTCCAGCAATCGGCCTTCGGCGGCGCGGCCAAGCTTCAGTGGAAGGTCGACTGGGCAGCACGCTGGGTGGCGCTCGGGGTCGATTATGAAATGGCCGGCAAGGACCTCATCGACAGCGTCATCCAGTCGGCGAAGATCACCCGCGTCCTCGGCGGCCGCCCGCCAGAGGGCTTCAATTACGAGATGTTCCTCGACGATAAGGGCGAGAAGATCTCGAAATCCAAGGGCAACGGCCTCAGCCTCGAGGAATGGCTGCGCTACGGAAGCGAGCCGAGCCTCGCCTTCTACATCTACCGCGAGCCGAAGCGCGCGAAGAGCCTGCACATCGGAGTCATCCCGCGCGCGGTCGACGAATATTGGCAGTTCCGCGGCAATTATCCGAACCAGCCGATCGAACAGAAGCTCGGCAACCCCGTGCATCATATCCACAGCGGCAAGGTGCCCGCGGAGACGCTGCCGCTCACCTATGGATTGCTTCTCAACCTGGTCAGTCTGCCGGGCCTACAGGACAAGGACGTCGCCTGGCGTTTCGTCCAGCGCTACGCGCCAGGAACTTCGGCCGAGGCCGATCCCGAGCTCGACGAGTTGATCGGTCTCGCAGTCAATTACGCTCGCGACTTCGTCGTGCCGGGCCTTCAGCGCCGACCGCCAACGGAGATGGAAGCGGCCGCGCTTCGCGACCTCGATTCAGAGCTTGCCAAGCTGCGGCCCGGTTCATCTGCCGAGGACATTCAAACGCAGGTCTTCGAAGTCGGGAAGCGCCATCCTTTCGAGAATCTCCGCGCTTGGTTCCAGGCGCTCTACGAAACTTTGCTGGGCTCGAGCCAGGGTCCGCGGATGGGCAGCTTCATCGCGCTTTACGGGATCGACAACAGCCGCAAGCTGATTGCTGAGGCTCTGGAGAGCGTCGCCGCTTAAGGAACCAGCCAGGGGGCGATTCGGCTGACGTCGGTCACCGCGACAGCGGCCGTCGGGCCTTGGGACGCAGCGGCAAGCGCTGCCGCTTTCGAACGCGCGTAGGGGCAGCCCGAATCGTCGGGCGCCGGAGCGTTCGCCCCGAGAAGCGGAACGACGCAGCAGATGCTCGCAATCATGAGCAATCTTCGTGGAGGCTTCGCCATATGCATTCCCTCCTCGCTTTGAATGATATCACCGGCACCGTTTGCATTTCAGGCAAGTTCGACGCCTCTAGCGCCAGAATTTCGACCAATGGCCTGTCCTACCGCGCCCTGAGCTTGTCGGCGTGGACCGGCTCGGCGGGGATTTCCTTCGAGTCGAGCTTCACCGCCTCGTCTTTGGTGAGGCCCGCTTTCTCGAGCGCGACGACCAGCGCCTGCTTCGGGTCGACCTCAATGTCGGGAGCGATTCCCGAGCCCTCCCAGTCCCTGCCCGTCTTGATGTCGTAGGTGCGTCCGACAGGCATCCAGACGGCGAAGTGCGCATCGAGGTCCTGTCCGCCCCCGAAGTGGTTTGCACCCGCCGTCGGCTCGCCGATGAGAGTCGCGCGCCCGGTCGACTTCAGCGCGAGCGAGAAATGCTCGGCCGCCGACGCGGTCTTGTTGGAGATCAGAAGATAGACCTTCGCCTTGCGGAGCGGCGTGTTCTCGCCAGGGAGTGCGCTGTGCGTCGCGACCATCTTGTCTCCTTCACTCGCGAACACCAGCGTCGGGCCCGATTCCAGCGGCATGCCGCCGCTTCTATAAACGTCGTCCGAAACCGCCATTTTCACGAGCGGGGTCTTCTTCGAGTAGAGGTAGGAGAAGATCGCATCCTGCTCGTCGAGGCCGCCGCCGTGGTGGTTGCGCAGGTCGAAGATCAGCACCTTGTCGTCACGGTTCTCGGCAAGCCACTTGCGAACCGCGGCCTTCTCATCATCGGTCCCCATGAAGGCCGTGAAGCGGATATAGCCGATTCCTGGCGCGATCGTCTTCGCCGACTGGACCAGCGGCGGGAAGCCCCTCGGCGGCCCGCTATGCTCATGGCCGGGGCCCGGTCGCGGCTCGTTCGGTTCGGCGAGCATCACATGCAGGTGCCCGTCCTTGTGCACCGCCTGGAGGTCGTCGGTCATTAGCTCCGCCAGTGCGCCGCGAGTGCCCTTATCATAGCGGCCGGCCGCGGCGTTCTTGCGCAGCATCGCCGCATAATCCTCGGCCTTGTCCCGGTAGACGAAGGAAGCAACTAGCTGGTCGGCCAGCTTTTGCGCGACTGTGCGGCCTTCGCCCGCTTCGAGCGGTAGCGATCCCGTAGCCGGCGCGGCCGCCGCTGTTGGGGCCGTCGGCGCCTGCGCAAGAATTGCGGCGGTCGCAGGTGCGACCGCCAACAAAATCGAAGCCGCTATTATTCCGTGCATTCAAAATCCCCCAGTGGATGCGAAGCCGGCGGCTATCGGACCCAGCGTCGCTTTCATGCCGATGAACGGGGCAAAGGACGGCCCCAACATTGCCAAGCCTGTGCAAAGAAGATGCGGCGCGTGCCAAATTTTGGCAGAAGGATGCGGTGCTCGATCGCTTCGACCTGCAGCTTCTGAACCTCGTCCAGAGGGACGATTCGCGCACTGCCGACGATCTTGCCGAGAGCATTGCTCTGTCGCCGTCGGCGATCGCACGAAGGTTGCGCCGGCTTCGAAGCGAAGGTTGGATCGCCCAAACCATCGCGCTGCTCTCCGAACGCCTCACCGAGCGCCGGCTCCGCGCCCTCGTCTTCATCGAGCTTGCCGAGCATGCCGATCATCGGGGCAAGGCCGCGCTGGAGGCCCGCTTGCGCTCCGCCGGCCAGATCCAGTTCTGCTACGAGACGACCGGCGACTGCGACCTTCTCGCGCTGATCGACTGCGCGACCATGGCCGAGTTCAACGCCTTCTGCGACACGGTGCTGGTCGCCGATCCGACAGTGCGACGCTACGAGACCAGCTTCGTCAAGCGCGAGATCAAGTTCGCGCCGTTCGTCGACCTGACCGACTAGCCGCGCTGGCCGGTCCTGGCCCCGGCGTGCGCGGATGGCCCCGCCTCCTTCGACGCGATCCAGCTGTCGATCTTCTTCTCGAGGATCGGCAGCGGCAGAGCGCCGGTGTCGAGCACCTGTGCGTGATATTCGCGGATGTCGAACTTGGGTCCGAGCGCCGCCTTCGACTTGTCGCGAAGCTCGCTGATCTTCAGCTGCCCGATCTTGTAGGCGAGCGCCTGGCTTGGGATGGCAATGTAGCGCTCGACCTCGGCGGTTGCGTCGGTCTTCGATTCACCCGAATGGTCGAGCATGTACTGGATCGACTGATCGCGGGTCCAACCCTTGGAGTGAATTCCGGTGTCGACCACGAGGCGCATCGCTCGCAGCATCTCGTCATTGAGGTTGCCGAAACGCTGGTACGGGTCGGTGTACATGCCCATTGGATAGCCGAGCGATTCCGAATAGAGCGCCCAGCCCTCGACGTAGGCCGTGTTGCCGCCGAAGCGCATGAAGGCGGGCAGGTTCGGATTCTCCTGCGCGAGGCTGATCTGGAAATGGTGGCCCGGCTCGCCTTCGTGCATGAATAGCGTCGTCTCTTCCCAAGTGCTTCGTGACGGAAGGTCGTAGGCGTTGAAGTAGAAGGTGCCCGGCCGCGAGCCGTCGGGCGTCCCCTGCTCATAGCTCCCGCCCGCTTCGAACTTCTCGCGGAACGGGGGATAGGGCCGGATGACAAGGCCCGCCTTGGGCGTCCGCGAAAAGAATAGAGGAACCTTCGCTTCGACCTTGCGCTTCACGGTCGCGAAGCCCTGCTCCAGCTCTTCCTTGCTCTTCGGCTGGAACTTCGGGCTGGTGCGCATGTAGTCGAAAAATTGCTTCAGCGTGCCCTTGAAGCCGACCTCCTGCTGGATCTGCTCGAAGCCCTTGGTGATTCGAGCGACCTCGCTGAGGCCGAGCTCATGCACCTGCGCCGGGTCCAGCTCTTCGGTCGTCGTCTGCTCGATGAGGTAGCGATAATATTTGTCGCCGCCCTTCATGTACATGAGGCCGAAGCCGTCACGCGCGTGCGCCAGATATTCGTTGGCGAGAAAGTCGCGCATCCGTTGGAGCGCGGGGTAGACTGTGCCGTTAAGCGATTCGCGATACGCGTTGGTCAGTCGCGCTTTGTCGGCGCCGCTGATCGAAGCCGGGAAGCTCTTGATCGGCCCCCAGTAAGGCGAATCCTCCGGCTTCATCTTCAGCTGGTTGTCGAGCTGCTCGATCATGTTGCGAACCGTCAGCTTGGTGTCGACGATACCCTCGGCCTCGCCCTTCTTCCACTGCGCGATCGCCTCATCGACGTTCGTCGCGAAGTCGCGGTTGCGCTTGAGGTTGGTCTCATAGTCGGCGACCGTCTTGAACGGCGCTGCCCCCTGCCCTCCGGCCAGCGTCGGATATTCCGTATGCAGGCCGAAGAAGTGGTTCATCGGAAGCGCTTCGGTAATGGCGAGGATGTCGGGCTCGAACCCTCGAAGCGCGTCCTCGGTCTGATATTCAAATACGTCGTAAGCAATCCGGTCCGTCTGGTTCAGCTGATCGCGCGGGATCGTGTGAAGTGAAGCAAGGTCGTGCTCGTCGGCCGCTTTCTCGGCCTGATAATGCGCGTCGCTGAACAGGTCGCCGAGCCGGTCGGCGTAGCGCATGTCGCCGCGGAACAATGCCTGGATCGGGTTGCGCTTGAGGCTTGCCTCGTCGCTTTCCTTGAACAGCTGGAACAGCCGTTCATGCGCGCTCGCCTGGGTCGCGGCGGCCGGCGCCTGCGCAGCGAGCGTCGCGCATGGCGTGAGAGCGAGCAACGAAGCACAGAGGATCAGGCGTGCAGGTGAAGTCATTTTAGGAGTCCCCCAGGACTGAGTTCAAGCTGTCGGCGCTAAAGAAGAAGGGGCGCTGCGGCAATCCGCAACGCCCCTTCGATTGGCCGCTAGCCTGGGTCTACCAGAAGAAGCCGGGGATCACGTCCAGGACTGTGCCCGAATAGAGATCGATCAGCATCACGTCATTGTAGTAGCGGACCCACGCAGCACCCGGGGGCGGGTAAGGCAGGCCGTACAGCGCCGGATCGATCCAATACTGGTTGCCGTAATAAGCCGGCCACATCCGGTATCCGACATAGAAAGGCTGATAGCCCCAGCTGAAGGGATCGACGTAGAAGCCGAGATGGAACAGCGACCGGTGATGGTTCCGGTAGTTGTGCCAATCATAGTGACGGTCGTTACGCCAGTTGGTGTTCCAGTGGACGTCGCCTCCGCGCCGGTAATTGTCCGTGCGCAGCGGGGGCTGCGTCCCCGGCCGCGGCACGTCGCTGACGACGGGCGGGCGCCGGTCGCGCATCGCGCTTGGATAGTTGCGGTCGCCTTGCCGCAAAGCTCGGTCCTCGACGCGCTGCTGCTGCATCTGCTGCATTCGGTCGCGCGCGGAAGGATAGTTCTGGGGCGTCACATAGCGGGCGCCAGGAGCGACATAGGCATTGTTGCCGTTCTGGATCTCGCCGTTGAACCTGCCTCGGTCCGGCCGCTCGTTGAAGCGCTCTCCGCCGCCGCCAGTGAACGCCTGCTGGCGAACCTGGACCTGCTGCTGGTTGAACTGCCGGCCCTCGACGTTCGGCGCACGCTCGACACGCGACTCCTGGCGCGCCTGCTGCCGATCTTCGCGCGCTTGGGCGCGGTCCTGGCGGGCAGACTGACGGTCGTCCTGAGCCTGCTGGTTGTCGGACCAGTTATGCGGACCCGCGAGCGCGGGCGTTGCGGCTGCACCAGCGAGCAACAAACCTATGAGTAACTTACGCATGACAGAGACCTTTCCAAATCATGATTTGCCAAATGCGCTCATCGACCTGAGCCATCGCTTAACCGTTTCGGAGCCGTACGTTCATCTTTGTAAACCCGGCGCCGGCGGCGGGCCTTCGGCGGCTCGAGCGATCGCCTTTCGGATCCTCGGATAGGCCCCGCACCGGCATATGTTGGGAAGCGCCGCAATCTGTTCCTCGCTCGGGTTCGGGTTCGCCTGCAGAAGCGCCGCGATGGCCACGATGAAGCCAGGCTCGCAATAGCCGCACATCGTCACCTGCTCGCCGAGCCAAGCTTGCTGGACGGGATTCGACCGGTCGGGCGAAAGCCCCTCGATGGTCGTGATTTGCGCGCCATCGAGCTCGCCTATGGTCACTCGGCAGCTCATCGCGGCCAACCCGTCGATGATCACTGTGCACGCTCCACAGTCGCGGCTGTCGCAGCCATATTTCGTGCCGGTGAGGTTGGACGCATCGCGGAGCGCCCAAAGCAGCGGCGTCGACGGATCGAGCCTGTACTGCACCGCTTCGCCGTTGACCGTCATCCGCGCCATTGGGCAAGGCTAGCGCGGCGACCGGCGCCCTGCCAAGATGCCGCCATGCCCCGCATCATCACCAACAACGGCTACGGCATCGGCTTTGAGGAAGCCGGCAGCGGCGACTCCACGCCGATCGTCTTCCTCCACGGAGTCGGCTCGGACAAATCGGTTTGGCGGCCGCAGCTGGAGCATTTCGGCGCAACTCGCCGGGCGGTCGCCTTCGATTATCCGGGCTACGGAGACAGCGATCCAGCGCCTGCCGGGACAACGCGCGACGATTATGCGTCGGCGATCATCTCTGCGATGCACGAACTCAAAATGGATCGCGCTCACATCTGCGGCCTCTCGCTCGGCGGAGTGGTGGCGATCGCGATGTGCCATTCGGACCCCAAGCGATGCGCATCGCTGATTCTTGCCGACACGTTCGCGGTCTACCCGGACGGCGAGGCGATCTACCAACGCTCGCTCGCCGCGAGCAACGACTTGCGCGCAATGGCGGAAGCGCGAGTCGACGTCCTCATCGCGCAGCCTGCCGAGGCGGCGGTGCGCAGCGAAATCGTCGAGACCATGGCCCGCATCAGCCCCGCCGCCTACCGCATCGGCGCCGAGGCGGTGTGGCTTGCCGATCAGCGTGATCGTGCCTGCGAAATCGACGTTCCGACGCTCGTCATATGCGGGACCGAGGACAAGGTAACACCGCCGGCTCTATCGCAAGAGCTCGCCCGGCTGATCCCCGGCGCGCAGCTGAAGATGATCCTTGGCGCGGGCCACATCGGCAATCTCGAGAAGCCGGCCGAATTCAACGCAATGGTGGACGACTTCATCTGAGGGCTTCCCCCGATTGCAGCTGCGATCCGAAGCGGTCAGCAGCGACTCATGCTTAGGTTCGGAGCAACGTTCGCGCTGGTGGCAGCATCCGCAAGCTTCGCCGCTCCCATTCCGGTCACCATAACCGGCGCTGCTCAGGAGCAGCAGGCGAGGCGGCTTGAGTCTGCGGTTCGGAAGGAGTTGATGCGCGATCGCCGCTTCATTCTGGTCGACCGTCCGGCGCCCGGAGCGTTCAACATAGCGCTTCCTGCAGGCGTCGGCTGGGAGAGAAGGCTCGACTGGACCGAAATCTACTTCCAGGCCCGCCTCAACACTCCGTCCGGCCAGTCCCACGTCTTGGCGGGCCGCTGCTACAACTGGAGCATGTCCGTTTGCGCGAAACAGATCCTCGACTCGGCGGCTCAGGCCGCAGGCAACTGACAATCCGCTGTCCTAGAGCCGCGCTGCCGTGCAATGCTGGAAGAATGCAGCATCGCCCGACTTCGCCACTCGTTCAGGCAGCGCCCGCGTCGCGCGGGTTGAGGAGCGAACCTAGCGAACTTCCGCCGGTCCTCTCATGAGGATCGCGTGCATCGGCGGCGGGCCGGCCGGCCTATATTTCGCCATCTCGATGAAGCTTCGCGATCCGTCGCATGCGATCGAGGTCTTCGAGCGCAACGCGCCCGGCGTGACCTTCGGCTGGGGAGTCGTCTTCTCCGACCTCACCGTCGAAAACATCACGGCCAACGATCCGGTGTCCGCGAAGACAGTCAATGAAGAGTTCGCTCACTGGGACGACATCGACGTCCATTTCCGTGGCGAGACGGTCACTTCGGGCGGGCACGGATTCATCGGCATCGGCCGAAAGCGCCTGCTCGAGATCCTCCAGGACCGCGCGCGCGAGCTTGGAGTCGTGCTTCACTTCAATGCGGAATGCGATCCGGCCGATCCCAAGTGGCGCGACTACGATCTCGTCATCGCGTCCGACGGCGCCAACTCGCGCTTCCGCGACTCGACTCCGGAGTCGTTCGGGGTCGACATCGCCGTCCGCAAGAACAAGTTCGTCTGGCTCGGAACGTCGAAAGTCTTCGACGCCTTCACTTTCGCGTTCGAGGAAACCGAGCATGGCTGGATCTGGGCGCACGCCTATCGCTTCGCGCCCGATTGCTCGACCTTCATCGTCGAATGCTCGGAAGAGACCTGGCGCCGCTTCGGCTTCGACAAGATGTCGCAGGAGGAGAGCATCGCCGCCTGCGAGACACTGTTCGCCAAATATCTCGGCGGCCATTCGCTGCAGTCCAACGCGTCGCACCTCGTCGGGAGCGCGGCGTGGCTCAATTTCCGCCGAATCAAGTGCGAGCGCTGGACGAGCGGCAACCTGATCCTGTTGGGCGACGCCGCTCACACGGCCCACTTCTCAATCGGCAGCGGCACCAAGCTAGCGCTCGAGGACGCGATCAAGCTCGCCCAAGTCCTCAACCGTCCGGGGCAGAGCCTCGAAGCGGCGCTCGACGAATATCAGGCCGAGCGAAACCTCGAGGTCTTGAAGCTCCAGAACAGCGCACGCAATTCGACCGAATGGTTCGAGACGGTCGAACGCTACACGCATTTCGAGCCGCTTCAGTTCGCTTACTCGCTGCTCACCCGCTCGCAGCGAATCAGCCACGAGAACTTGCGACTGCGCGACCGCGAATGGTTGGAGGGAGTTGAGCGCTGGTTCTGGAAACGCGCAACCGCCGGCAAGTCGAACAAGACCGCGCCGCCGATGTTCGCTCCGTTTCGAATGCGCGAGATGCAGGTCGAGAACCGGATCGTCGTCTCGCCCATGGCAATGTATTCCGCAGTCGACGGCATCCCGAACGACTTCCACTTCGTCCACTATGGCGAGCGCGCGCTCGGCGGCGCGGGGCTGCTTTTCACCGAGATGACCTGCGTTTCCCCCGAAGGCCGGATCAGCCCCGGCTGCACCGGCCTGTGGAACGCCGACCACGTCGCTGCTTGGAAGCGCATCGTCGATTTCGTGCACGCCAATTCGAAGGCGAAGATATGCCTTCAGCTCGGCCATTCTGGCGGCAAGGGTTCGACCAGGCTTGGCTGGGAGGGCAACGATGTCCCTCTCGAGGACGGCAGCTGGCCGGTGATGGCGGCGAGCGACGTGCAATGGTCGCCGGCGAACCAGGTACCGATGCCGATGACCCGCGCCGACATGGATTCGGTACGCGAGCAGTTCGTCGCTGCGGTTCGCATGGGGGTCGAGTGCGGCTTCGACATGGTCGAGCTTCACGCCGCGCACGGATACCTCCTCGCCGGCTTCATCAGCCCGCTGCAGAACAAGCGCACCGACGAATATGGCGGCAGCCTCGAGAACCGCCTGCGTTACCCGCTCGAAGTCTTCGCCGCGATGCGCCGCGCCTGGCCGAGCGACCGGCCGATGTCGGTGCGCATCTCCGCAACCGACTGGGCCGGCGAGAACGGGATCACGCCGGAGGATGCAGTCCAAATCGGCGAAGCGTTCGACCGCGAAGGCGCGGACCTGATCGACGTCTCCGCGGGCCAGACCTGGTCAGGTCAGCAACCGGTCTACGGCCGCATGTTCCAGACGCCGTTCAGCGACCGCGTCCGCAACGAAGGCAAGCTCGCGACCATGGCGGTCGGCAACATCTACGAGCCCGACCACGCCAACTCGATCCTCGCCGCGGGCCGCGCCGACCTCGTCGCGCTTGCGAGGCCGCACCTGGTCGACCCCTTCTGGACGCTCCGAGCCGCCGCCCAGCTAGACTATCGCGACGTCCACTGCCCGCCGCAATATCTCAACGGCCTCAGCCAGCTCGCCAGAAACCTGAAGCGCGAGGCCGAAGCCGCTGCGGCTTTGAGGGTGTGAGCATCGACAGACCTCGCGTTGGCGACCGTTTCGCTGCGCAAGATCCCTTCGTAACCATCGTGGCGGGCAGCGCTCTCGGCTAAAGAGCGACGGGCTCGACGAAGACGCCGCCGGCTTCCTTGCCGGAGACCCACTGGATCACTGCTTCGACCGGCGCGTCCTTGGCGAAGCGCAGCGCGACTTCGGTACCGACTTCGAGCGCGCGCGCCGTTCGGAGGCGAAAGCCCTTCGCTGAGACATTCACAATTTCCGCCGGAATGCTTCGACCGGCCCACTTGACGATCACGTTCCACCTCACGTCGATGCGCGTGCCGCGGGGCCGCAATTCGCGCCCCTCAAGCATGCCTTCATGCTTCATGGTCTACCCCAATACAGGACGTTCCGCCGATTGACGGATCGTCGATAACGCGCGGCACATCCGTCACCGCCTCGGCCCACGAAAGCGCTTCTGCGCGCCATTAATTCAAGGCGCGATAAACGAGACTGGTTGCCGGGGAATTTACCTTTCGGAGCGACCATGGATGCCGCGCGTTGCGCCGCCATGGTCTGGACTCGCGAGCCCAGTTACGAAAAGCCCGAGATCAGCGTCCGAGCGACGACGCTTTATTACCAGATCGTCGCTCCGGTCATGCTTCCGTTCCTCGAGCGGCGGATCCTCAATCTGTTCCGCTGCCGCGAAGGCAAATGCTTCTTCCAGCGAAACCGCGACCATCCTCCGACCGGCAAGGAATTCGACGATCTCGTCCACCTGGAGCCGATTGCGCAGAAGAACGGCCGAACCGAGCGGTACCTCTACGTCGAGACTGTCGAAGAGATCGTCGCCTGCGCCAAAGTGCAGAGCGTGGAGTTCCACGGCTGGGGAAGCCGCGCCGGGGAGGTAGAGACGCCCGACCGGCTCGTCGTCGATCTCGACCCCGATCCGAAGCTCGGCTTCGACGAGGTGAAGGAGGCCGCGGTCCAGGTGCATCGATCGTTCGACGCGGTCGGCCTCGAAAGCTTCGCCATGCTGTCGGGCGGCAAGGGCATCCACATCGTCGTCCCGCTCGAGGCCGCCGCCCAATGGCCCGAGGTGGATGAGTTCGCGAAGTGCTTCTGCACGGCGCTCGCGGAGGCGGCGCCCGAGAAGTTCACCGTCGCCCTTCCAAAGCCGCGGCGACGGGGCCGTATCTTCCTCGACTTTCTCCGCAATCACCGAACCGCGACTGCGGTGATGCCCTATTCGGCGCGGGCGGTCGTAGGCATGCCGGTGGCGGCGCCGGTCACCTGGGGGGAACTGAAGGACATCGACCATTCAGGCGTCTTCACGATCGCGGAGGTGGAGTCACTGCTTCAACGCGCCCAATCGCGCGAGCTGAAGGATTGGGGCGTGGGAGCTCAGCGGCTCCCTAGGCTGCGGTGACGGGCTCCGCCCACTCCTTCGCCTTCTCGTTCGCATTGAGCTCGCGGATGAGCGCGTCCACGCTTCGGGTGAGCTCGGGGAGGAAGGTGATCTCATGCCGAGCGCCGCGATAGCTCTCGGCGATGATGATCGCGTCGATCAGGACGGGAACGACCAGGCTCTCAGGGTCGTCCAGCTCTCCAAGTCCGCGCAGTTTCGCCAGCGCCTTTCGCCGAGCCGCGAGCGGGTCCGAAAGCGCTTCAGTTCGTCCGATATGCCAGGCCATTTCCCACACTCCCGCAAAGGAACATAGGATATGCCATTGCTTTCGCACCGTAAGTGGACTCCGGCGCAGCGGGGGAGCGGTTCGCCGCTAACCACGCCGAGTCGCACGGCATGCATGGAAGTTTTCCACCGCCGACCGCGTGCTATCAGAGCCCCGAGTCTCTGAAAGGACGGACGTGCTGAAGCGTATCG
>DASQYQ010000248.1:0-2191 GCA_035639115.1 Sphingomicrobium sp.
GCCGCAGGCGGCGAATAATTTGTGCATTCGGCGGATTGTCGGGGCAGGCTTCGACCCGACCCCGAAGAATAACCTCTTGACAAGAGCTCCAGGTTATGTTCTTGATTTGTTCCGTGCGTTCCGAAGGCGCGTATCACCAGTGGAGGAAGATTCCACCCAGAGAGTTGTCGATTGATCTGGTAGCTGACGAGCGGTCTGGCTGGGCGACTGGCCGGGCCGAAGCCTCGTGACAAAGGCCGCCTTTGGGCGGTTGAGCGATCCAGCGGGCCGTAACGTGAGTAAAGCCTGAGCAGGCCTCGAAAGTGAAGATATGGATGCCGACCCGCCGGAACAACGGGGAAGGCCTTTGTGGACGGGGAAGCAATCGACACAGGCGCCCGTTCGATCCATCGGGGTAATGGGAACGGCACGTTGGAAGGGTGATGCGGGTAATCGGGGGAGACCCGCGCGGCCGGAGGTCGCGGCTTCGACGCTGTGTGTTTGGCAGCGGACCGTGCGGGGGTCGGACAGGGTCGTACGACCGTCGAGGCCGGGTAATTCCGGCGGAGGAAAGGGCCCTGACTTCTGATGCGCTTTCGAAGACGGCGAGGAGGGGGTGATTGGCGATGAGTCTTGAAACGCCCGACAAGATCAGGAGCCTTCAGAGAAAGCTCTATTGTAAGGCGAAGGCGGAGCCCGCTTTCCGCTTCTACATCCTCTACGACAAGATCTGCCGCGAGGACGTCCTTCGCCACGCCTACGCGCTGGCCCGCGCCAATGCGGGCGCGCCGGGAGTGGACGGGACGACCTTCGATGAGATCGAGGCAAAGGGGGTGGAAGCGTGGCTGGCGGACTTGCGCGAGGAACTCGCCTCGAAGACGTATCGGGCCGATCCGGTGCGGCGGGTGACGATCCCGAAGCCGGGGGGCGGCGAACGCCCGCTCGGCATCCCGACGATTCGGGACCGGGTGGTTCAGACCGCCGCCAACCCCCGGGCTTGACCCTGGGCTTGACCCGGGGGCGATCTTCGAGGCGGACTTCGAGGACAACGCCTTTGGCTATCGCCCGCGTCGCAGCGCGGTCGATGCGGTCAAGGAAACGCACCGGCTGATCTGCCGGGGCTATACCGACGTGGTAGACGCCGACTTGTCGAAATATTTCGACACGATCCCGCACGCGGAGCTGCTGAAAAGCGTAGCCCGCCGCATCGTCGACCGGCATGTGCTGCGGTTGATCAAGCTGTGGCTCAAAGCGCCGGTCGAGGAACGGGACGGCGACGGGACGCGGCGCATGAGCGGCGGCAGGAACAGCAAATGCGGCACGCCACAAGGCGGGGTCGCGAGCCCCTTGCTCGCCAACATCTACATGAACCGCTTCCTGAAGCATTGGCGTCTCACCCGACGCGGTGAAGCGTTCCGCGCTCACGTCGTCTCTTACGCCGACGACTTCGTCATCCTCAGCCGCGGTTGTGCGGAGGAGGCCCTGGCGTGGACGAAAGCGGTGATGACGAAGCTCGGGCTGACGCTCAACGAGGCGAAAACCTCGGTGAGGGACGTTCGGCAAGAGCGCTTCGATTTCCTTGGCTACACATTCGGCCCGCATCGCCACTGGAAAGACGGCCATTGGTATCCGGGCGCAAGCCCGTCCAAGAAGAGTGTTCAGCGGATCAAGACCAAGATCGGCGATCTCCTGAGGCCCGGCAATAAAGGGACATGGCACGGGGTGTGCGCCCGGCTGAACCGGCTTCTGACCGGTTGGTCGGCGTATTTCGGCTATGGCTCGCGCTTGTCGGCTTATCGGGCCGTCGATCACCATGTCCATGACCGCGTCCGGCACTTCCTCGCTCGACGGCACAAGGAGCCAGGGCGCGGCGTCCGAAGGTTCACCTATGCGAAAGTCTTCGGGGACCTCGGCGTGCAGCGTCTCTACCGCGTGCAAATTGGACCGCCGCCGCGGGCCCTATGATGAAATCAGTCGGAAAGCCGGATGCCGGAAATCGGCCCGTCCGGGTGTGTGTCCAGTGAAGGCTAGCATGTTCAGCAGGGATCAAACCTGCCGGGGGAAAAGTCAGACCCCCGTAGTTTGGATAGCAAAGGTGAAGGAAACTGAAACTTTGAAGCCTATCGACAAGGTCTCCCTGGGGAGATCCACGAGTCACCGGGCCGTAAGAAAGTAAACGCGAAGTGGCCTCGAAAGTGAGTAGGCCCGAGGG
>DASQYQ010000249.1:0-3692 GCA_035639115.1 Sphingomicrobium sp.
GATTGCCGGCCGGGAAGTTGAGGACGATCCGGCCAACTTGCTTCGCAGCCACTTCGGAACCGCCGCGGAGCGCAACGTCGAAGTAAGGCAGGACGACTTGCCGCGCGGGACCGGCATCCCGCCGCAAAGCCACCACGGTGAAGGTCGCCGTCGAGATCACGTCGGTGGTCGTATCCTGGCAAGTCGCGCGAAGGTCGGTGATCGCCGCAGTGACGTCGATCGCCGTCGAGGCGATGCTGTTTGGCGGATTGAACAGGGTGACATCACCCGTCCCCGCGGGAATGCCCGCGATCGGGCAGTCGCTGCGCACCGCATAAACGCCGCCGCCATTCTCGGTGGTTAGGTCGCCGGTGTGCCGGCAGGCGCTGAGCAGGATAAGGGCAGCAAGAGCGGCAAGGCGAAGCTTCACTTGGGGTCAGTCCTTACGAGGGCGAAATCGAACGAGCGCGTCATAGGAACCCCCTTCTAAGGCTGCAAGCGAAGCCTTAGATGCCTGTCCGAATGCTGAACCGACCTCCACTTCGAGTCCTCATCGCTGCGCCCCGCGGCTTTTGCGCGGGCGTCGATCGCGCCATCCAGATCGTCGAGCTTGCGCTCGAGCGGTTCGGAGCGCCTGTCTATGTTCGTCATGAAATCGTCCACAACCGCTTCGTCGTCGAACGCCTGCGCGGGCTCGGTGCCGTTTTCGTCGACGAACTCGACGAGGTTCCCGACGACCGTCCGGTCGTATTCTCGGCTCACGGCGTGCCCAAGTCGGTTCCGGCCGAAGCGCGGAGTCGCAAGCTAACCTATGTCGACGCGACCTGCCCCTTGGTGTCCAAGGTCCACCGCCAGGCCGAAAGGCTGATCGAGGAAGGCCGCCACATCCTCTTCATCGGCCACGCCGGCCATCCCGAGGTGATCGGGACATTCGGCCAAGTGCCGGAAGGCGCGATCACTCTGGTTGAAACCGTCGAGGAGGCTTCGACCGTCGAAGTTCCCGATGAGGCGAGCCTGGCGTTCCTTACCCAAACGACCCTCTCCGTCGATGACACGGCCGCGATCGTCGACGCTCTGAAGGTCCGATTTCCTAACATCCGAGCACCTCGGAGCGAGGACATCTGCTACGCCACCTCCAATCGCCAGGCGGCGGTCAAGGCGATCGCTCCCGAATGCGACCGGATGCTCGTCATCGGCGCTCCGAACAGCAGCAATTCGCTCCGCCTCGCCGAGGTCGCCCAGCGGATGGGCGTCCCCGCGCGCCTGATCGAACGTGCCGCCGACATCGACTGGGACTGGCTGGGCGAGCCTCAAACAGTCGGCCTCACGGCAGGCGCATCGGCGCCCGAAGTCCTGGTCCGCGAAGTCCTCGACGCGCTCGCCGAGCGATTCGAGGTCGCCGAAGAAATTGCGGATCACAGTCCCGAACGAATGACCTTCAAACTTCCCCGAGAGCTTGTCGCCTGACGTGGCCGATTCTCCGCTCGTCGAAATGTTCACTGACGGCGCGTGCCGCGGGAATCCCGGACCAGGAGGCTGGGCAGTGCTGCTTCGAATGGGCGAAAAGGAAAAGGAGCTCTCCGGCGGCGAACCGCTGACGACCAACAACCGAATGGAGCTGATGGCCGCGATTCGAGGGCTCCAGGCGCTCCGGAAGCCGTGCCGGGTCGAGATTCATACAGACAGCAACTATGTTCGCGACGGAATCACGCGCTGGGTTCACAATTGGCGGCAGAACGGCTGGCGGACGTCGGACAAGAAGCCCGTCAAAAATGCCGAGCTATGGCAGGAGCTGATCGAAGCCGCTGAGCCCCATCGAGTCGAGTGGCACTGGGTGAAGGGTCACAGCGGCCATCCCGAAAACGATCGAGTCGATGCTCTTGCCTGCGGCGAAGCCGACGACCAGCGTCGTCACCATCGCCTCTAATCATTTCCCGAATCGCTCCGGCGAGTAGACTGCCGGGTCGATGTGCCTGACAAATTCCGGCGCTCGGCTCTCCAGAAGCAATGCCGAAGCGATGGCTGACGCCGCGGGTGACGTCTGAATTCCGAACCCGCCCTGACCAACGCACCAGAAAAATCCCGGCGCCGAAGCATCGAATCCGTAAACCGGGAGCCGATCCGGAGCGAAGCTCCTCAGCCCCGCCCACCTTCGCTCTACGCGCTCGATGTGCCAGTCCACGACTTGCTCGAACCGGTCGATCGCGAGGGCGACGTCCTCTTCCTCCGGCGCAGCATCGCACGGCTCGCTTGAGATCTCGTCGTGCGGACTGAGCCATAGCGAGCGGTCGCCCTCCCCTTTGAAATAGAAGGTCCCGTCAGCGGCATCGACGAGCGGCAGGTCTTTCAGTCCTGAACGGCCCACCCGAAGTTGCACCATTGTCCTGCGCTTCGGCTCGATTCCGATTGGAGCCACGCCGGCCGCACGAGCAAGATCGTCCGCCCAGGCGCCCGCCGCATTGACCAGAATCGGCGCAGCGACAGTCGAATCGTCGGCAAGTCTGACCGTCCAATTGCCGTGCCTTTTGGCATGGATCACCCGCGAATCGGTTCGAATGACCCCGCCGGAACGCCGAAATTGCCGAAGATAGGCCGCATGGAGACCCGAAACATCGATATCCGCGCAGCTCGGCTCGAACAGAGCCCGCCGCCATTGCGGCCGGATTCCCGGAATCAGCAGCTCGAGCTCGGCACGCTCGACGATTCGAGTTTCGACCGACGGCGGCAGTTCCGGCAGCTCATCACGAGTGAGGTGCACATCCCCCCGGACCCGAAGGAACCCTCGATCCGATAATTCTGCCGGCGGCTCGTCCAAGACCGCTCGCGAAGCGAGCGTCAGCTTCGCAACTTCGGGCCCGCCATAACTCTCCAGGTAGAAGGCGGCTGACCTTCCCGTCGAATGATAGCCGCACTGTTCCTCGGCCTCCAGGATCAGGGTTCGCCGAGTGCCTGCGATCTGCGCTCCGAGGCTTGCTCCGGCGATTCCGCCGCCGACGATGATGACGTCAAAATCACTCATTCTCAGCGGCGGTTACGAATTCGAAAGCCCCGCCGTCTAGGTGTGGCTTCATGTTCAACGCCGCATTTACCGACCTTCTGCTGCTCGCGCTTGGTGCGATTCTCGTCGTTGCTGCGGTGATTGACGTTCGCACCTTCACGATCTCGAACAAGCTCAACCTGACCGTCGCGCTTCTCGCGCCGGTCTATTGGCTGTCGGTCGCGCTTTCGCCGTGGCCCGGCATGGCGGTGCAAATCGCCGCCGCTGCGACGGTCTTCTTATTGTTCGCATGCGCCTTCTACGCCGGCATGATGGGCGGCGGCGACGTCAAGCTCGCTGCGGCGCTCGCGCTTTGGTTTTCACCCTTCGCGACAGTGAAGTTTCTAGTGCTGACGTCGCTTGCCGGAGGCGTCCTGACGCTTGCGGTTCTGGCCTTGCACCGGGCGCGGAATCGCGAGGGCCGGCCGGAGATTCCGTATGGGGTCGCGATCGCTTTTGGCGGCCTCGCGATTCTCACCCAACGCTTTCTTAACCAATTTGTCTGATTTGTGAGGCTGTTTTGAAGACCCGTCTGGGGGAGGCGACTGCGCCATGGATGTAAAGAAGCTCGCTCTGCTCATTGGAGCGCTGGTCATTGCGGTCATCACCGCGGTCATGGCCAAGAACATGTTCGCCGGCGCCGGCGCGCAGCAGGCCGCTGCGGCGCCTGCCGTTC
>DASQYQ010000250.1:0-2521 GCA_035639115.1 Sphingomicrobium sp.
AGCGTCGCAGCGTCGCCGATCTCGGTGAGAAACTGCTCGGGCTTGAGGTCGACGATCCGGCCGAAGCCCGCGACGAGATGGGTCGCGGAGGGACGAATCAGGAAGAAGGAGAAATCCTTGAAATCGACAAAGGCCTCCGCCGAGGGATGGGCGTTCAGATAGCGACGTCGCACGATTTTGAGATTGTCCCCGGTCACCTCGGCGGCCCGCCCCGAAAGCATGATCCGCGCGCCCTCGAGGGGATCCCCCTCCGCCCGTTCATCCAGCATCAGCGAGACGCGCGGATCGGCAAGCAGGTTCTTGGTGTGAATCGCAAGCCGGGAAATCAGGAGAATCGGCGAACCATCGGAATGGCTTGCGTGGTTCACCAGCGAGCAATAGGGGTCGCCCGAGGAGGGCATAAGGGTCGCCAGGGCCCCCTGCCGGCTGCGCCGGAGCAGGGATTTGGCAAGCCTGGAAGGGCTAAAATTGGCCGTCGGCTGCATCTCAATTTCCTCCCCATCCTGTTGCAATGAGGACCTTTTTTCGGCTAAACCGCCTCACAAGGGTCAAAGTGCTTCGCCCGAATTGAAGCGTTTTACGGAACTGGCCACACTTCAGCCCAGCTTGCATTGCTCGGTGGCCACTTCCGAAGCCCAAATATGCGGCGCATCAACGGGATGCTCGCCGTTTCAGCTAACTCATATTCTGAAAGCAGGCTCATGCCCACAATCGCCCTGGTCGACGACGACCGCAACATTCTCACCTCTGTTTCAATAGCTCTCGAAGCCGAAGGCTACCGCATCATGACCTATACGGATGGTGCTTCCGCACTCGACGGCTTCCGCACCAGCCAACCCGATCTTGCAATCCTCGATATCAAGATGCCGCGCATGGACGGCATGGAGACGCTGCGGCGGCTTCGGCAGAAATCCGATCTGCCGGTGATCTTCCTGACCTCCAAGGACGAGGAAATCGACGAATTGTTCGGCCTCAAAATGGGCGCCGACGATTTCATCCGCAAGCCGTTCTCGCAGCGGCTGCTGGTGGAGCGCGTCAAGGCGGTGTTGCGCCGCTCGCAGCCAAAGGATCCGACCGCCGCGCCAAAGGAGAACGACGCCAAGGCGCTCGACCGCGGCCTGCTCAGGATGGATCCGGAACGCCACACCTGCACCTGGAAGAACGAGCCGGTGACGCTGACCGTCACCGAGTTCTTGATCCTTCAGGCGCTCGCGACCCGGCCGGGCGTGGTGAAGAGCCGCAATGCGCTGATGGATGCGGCCTACGACGACCAGGTCTATGTGGACGACCGCACCATCGACAGCCACATCAAGCGGCTACGCAAGAAGTTCAAAGTGGTCGACGACGATTTCGAGATGATCGAGACGCTTTATGGTGTCGGCTATCGCTTCAAGGAGGCATGATCGGCGGCCGGAACATGATCCGGAATCAATTCCCAAAAGGTCATGCTCCAGCAAGAATCTACAGCGCGACCGCCAGTCGTCCTGATCCGGTCGCGCTTGAGTGCCCGTCGAACCCGGCGTTTGCAAAAGGAGCCTTTCGCGACCGTCTTGCGAAAACCGGGTTCGGGATTTGCAAAAATTCCGTCGACAAAAGTGCCAACCATTGCTTGATCGAACGACGCCGCATGATGCCGCTGTGAGTGCCGAGAACGCTTCGTCGTCCTTGGTGCTGGACGGCGCTGACTTCGAGAGCCCGCCGATCAAGGGTTGGCAGCGGCCGCTGAGCTGGCTGAGCCGCGCCGGACAGTTTCTGTTCACGCTGTCCTTTTCGAGCCTCACCCGCCGCATCGTCTCGCTCAACATCGCGGGCCTGCTCGCGCTGGTGGCGAGCATCCTCTATCTGTCCCAATTCCGCGCCGGCCTGATCGATGCACGCGCGCAAAGCCTTCTGGTTCAGGCGGAGATCATCGCCGGCGCCATCGCGGCATCCGCGACCGTGCAGACCAATACCATCACGATCGAGCCCGACCGGCTGCTCGACCTCAAGGCCGGCGAGAGCTATGCCGGTCCGGAGGAGTACTCGCCGCTCGACTTTCCGATCAATCCGGAGCGCGTCGCGCCGGTGTTGCGCACGCTGATTTCGCCGACCAAGACGCGCGCCAGGATCTACGATCCGAACGGGACCTTGCTGCTCGACAGCCGCACGCTCGAAAACGTGCTGCGCTTCGACCTGCCGCCGCTCGCCGGACAGCCGGGGATCGCCGAGCGCGCCATGATCGCGATCCGCACCTGGCTCAACCGCGGCGACCTTCCGCTCTACAGGGAGCTTGGACCGGAAGCCGCCGGCACCGGCTACGAAGAGGTGGCCGACTCGCTGAAAGGCCAGAAGCGCAGCATGGTGCGGGTCAATTCCCGCGGCGAGGTCATCGTCTCCGTGGCCGTCCCGGTGCTGCGTTCGCGCGCGATCCATGGCGTGTTGATGCTGTCGACGCAGGGTGACGACATCGATCAGATGGTGACAGCCGAACGGCTTGCGATCCTCAAGGTCGGCGGCGTGGCCTCGGCCGTCATGATCGTGC
>DASQYQ010000251.1:0-2081 GCA_035639115.1 Sphingomicrobium sp.
GTGCCTCGGCTTCGCGCTGGAAAAGCCCATCGGACAGTGGTGGTCGGTGTTCATCCCGGGGGCGCCGCAGTGGACGTCCGGCCAGGTGTCCTATGCTCACTCAGACCAGGTACACCCGACCGATCTGACGCCGACCCAGGCCATCCTCTTGCTCAGACGCTGCGGAGCCGGATCCGCAAGCGTCCAGGCCTTGCTTGCCTCGCTTCAGCAGAAGAAGCTTCTCTAGATAAGTCCCATCGCCCGCATACTCGCCCGGCGCTGTGCTCCAACGATTACATGGTCGTGGACAGCCACCTTCATGTGGCGGCCGGCGTCGATCAACTCGCGGGTCAGGCGGATGTCCTCTCGGGAAGGAGTCGGATCGCCGCTCGGATGGTTGTGGACGATGATGATTGCAGTCGCTCCGAGCGCGATCGCTCGAGCGATGACTTCGCGTACGTGAACCGAGGCTTCGTCGACCGAGCCCTGCCAGAGCGCTTCATTGGCAATCAGCATGTTCTTGGCGTTGAGGAAAAGAATGCGGACTTCTTCCGTGCGGCGGTGGCCCATCCGGGCGTCGAGATAATCGCCGAGCGCCTCCCAGCTTGAAAGGATCGGCTGCCCTTCGAGCCGGGACTCGAGCAGCCTCAGAGCAGTCGCCTCAGCAATTTTGAGCGCGGCGATGGCCGTATCGCTCAGCCCTTCCCGGCGGAGCGTGTCAGCGCTCGCCGAAAGCAGCGGGCCAATTCCTCCGAAGTCGTGGATCAGCCGCTTGGCGAGTGGCTTGGAGTCGATCCGCCGGCTCGTGAGTGCGAGGAGATATTCGACCAGCTCGTAGTCGTTGAATCCGCGCGGGCCAGCATCGAACAGCCGCTGCCGAAGCCTGGCCCGGCGTCCGGCCGGAACGCTCTGCTCTTTGAGGGTGACGCGCTCGTTCATGCCGCTCCTTCATGCGACCCAACCGAGCAGTTGCTTCTAGACCACAGGAGAAAAGCTGAAGGAAGAGGTCATGCCGCCTCTGGAACGGTGATGCGTCGCAGGGGTTAGAAGGCCCGATGGACCAGAGGACGCGAGACGACGGGCTAGGCGCGGCGGACCGCACGCGCGTCGTCGTTCGGCGCCCGATGTGGGCGCGTCTCGCCATGTACCTCGCAGTAGGCCTGCTGGTGCTTCTCCTCGCCGCCATCATAGTGGTGTGGCTCGATCGGCGGACGATCGCCACGCATTTCCTGAAAGGCGAGTTCGAACGTCGCGGCGTTCAAGCGAAATATCACCTGGACCGGGTCGGATTCCGCACCCAGCAGGTCAGCGATCTGGTGATCGGCAATCCCGCTCATCCTGATCTTGTCGCCAGAAAGGCGATCATCCAGATGCGCCTCAAGCTTGACGGAAGCTTCCGGGTCTATCGAGTGGTGGCTCGCGGGGTCAGGCTGCGGGGACGCCTTGTCCACGGACGGGTCAGCTGGGGCCAGATAGACAAGCTCCTGCCGCCGCCGAGCAACAAGCCGTTCCAACTTCCCGATATCGTCCTGGACGTGGCGGACAGCAGCATCGCGCTGGCGACGCCGTTCGGGCCGGTCGGGATTGCGTTGGAAGGCAATGGCCGACTGAGTGGCGGGTTCAAGGGGCGGACAGCAGTGGCCAGTCCGCAGCTGACGCCCGGCCGCTGCACCGCGGTCGGAGTGCACACGAACCTCGCACTCGCGGTCGTCGCGCGCCATCCCAAAGTGGAGGGGCCGCTCACTTTGGACTCGTTCGTCTGCCCGGCCAGCCGCTTCTACGTTCTCGCGCCGCGTTTCGACGCAAAGGCAAGCTTCGACGAATCGTTCACGAGCGTCGACGGGACGGGGCGGATGGCGATCAGCACGCTCACCGCCGGCGCCAACGGTCTCGCCGCCTTCATCGGCGATATCAGCTACAAAGGCTCACTCGCCGAAGTCACCGGGCGGGTGAAGCTCTCGGCCCAAAAGTCGAGAATGGCCACGGCAACCGCCGATCGGACACGTCTCGATGCCGCCTACCGGCTCGGCACCCGCAAGGGCACGTTCGACCTCGTCGGTCATTTCGCGTCCGACAATTCGACTCTAGATCCCGCGATGCTC
>DASQYQ010000252.1:0-6770 GCA_035639115.1 Sphingomicrobium sp.
GTTCGCCCAACACGCCGGGTCTTCGTCAGCTCCAGGACGAAGGGGCGTTGAAGGAGCTTCTCGCGGCGGTCCAGTCGATCGGCTCGGACAAGCCCCTCTTCCTGAAAGTCGCGCCCGATCTCGAGGACGAGGATTGCGAACGCATCGTCCGAACCGCGCTGGATCATGGAATCGACGCGATCATCGTTTCGAACACCACCATCTCACGCCCCCCGTTGAAGTCGCGCCTCGCGAATGAAGCAGGAGGCCTGTCGGGGAGCCCGCTGAAACCGCTTGCGCTCAATGCGCTGCGCAAGTTCCGGCGAGCGTCAGCCGGCGAAATGCCGCTGATCGGCGTCGGTGGGATCGCATCCGCCGACGATGCGTGGGGCCGGATCCGGGCCGGCGCGAGCCTCGTCCAGCTCTATTCCGCGATGGTCTATGAAGGGCCCGGAATCGCGCGCCGCATCGCTCGCGGCCTCGCCCAGCGACTGAAGCTCGAAGGCTTCGCCAACATTGCCGAGGCAGTCGGGACCGAGTAGCGCCCGCGAATGCGCCTGCGTCACTTGCTCGTCGTTGCCGCCGTTGCGTTCGGCAGCTGCACCAGTCCCTCCCATTCAGAGCCGACAACGGTCCCCGGCATGGTCAGCGCCGCCGACCCCCGCGCCGCAGCGGCAGGGGTCGAGGTTCTGCACGAAGGCGGAAGCGCCTCGGACGCAGCCTTCGCGACCCTGCTCGCGCTCAACGTCGTCGAGCCCCAGAGCTCCGGCATCGGCGGTGGCGGCTATCTCGTCTACTCTGAGCGCGGCGGCCCGCCGGTCACCTATGACGGTCGCGAGAAGGCGCCGCACGCCGCGACCGGGACCTGGTTCTTCAAGAACGGGCAGCCCATGGAGTTCAGCGACGCCCAGCCCGGCGGAAAGAGCGTCGGCGTTCCGGGCAACGTCCGAATGATGGCGCTCGCGCACCACGACCACGGCAAGCTGTCCTGGGCCGCGCTGTTTCAGCCGGCGATCAAGCTCGCCCGCGACGGCTTCAAGATCACCCCGCGCCTCCACAATTCGCTTCTCAAATATCCCGCGACCGGGGCGCTTTCCGCCGAGGCGCGAGCGATCTTCTACCAGCCCGACGGGCAGCCCAAGCCGGTCGGAACGCTGGTGAAGAACCCCGCCTTCGCAGCCTTCCTCGAGAAGCTCGCTCGGCTCGGACCGGATAGCTTCTACGTCGGCCCGAATGCGCAGGCGATCGCAGCGAGCGTCAGCGGAGCGCCGCACAATCCCGCGCCGATGACGACTGGCGATATCTCAGCCTACGAAGCGAAGCCGCGCCCGCCCCTCTGCGGAACGTACCGCGGCTATCGCATCTGCGGCATGGGCCCGTCCTCGTCGGGCGGCTTCACGGTTTTCGCGACGCTCAAGCAGCTGGAGCGCTTCGACCTTTCGGCCCTCGGTCCGCAATCGCCGACCACCTGGCACCTGATCGCCGAGTCCGAGCGCCTCGCCTACGCCGACCGCGACAAGTATCTCGCCGACGAGGACTTCGTCCACGTGCCGCTCGCCGGGCTGATCGATCCCCTTTACCTCGAGCGCCGCTCGGCGCTGATTTCTCCGACGTCCACGACTGCGGTTCGGCCCGGCGCCCCGGCGGGCGCCGAGATCAGCTGCACGCCGGCGCCGCAGCCGGAGCGCGGCACCTCGCACTTCGTTGCCGTCGACCGCTGGGGCGATGTCGCCTCGGAAACGTCGACCATCGAGAGCAGCTTCGGGTCCGGACTGATGGTCAACGGCTATTATCTCAACAACGAGCTGACCGATTTCAGCTTCGAGCCGGAGAAGGACGGCTGCCCAGTCGCCAACCGCGTCGAAGGCGGCAAGCGCCCCCGCAGCTCGATGAGCCCGACCATCGTCTACGCTCCTGACGGCCATGTCGTCCTCGCCGTCGGCGCGGCGGGCGGCTCGACCATCCCGGCCCAGGTCATCAAGACGATCATCGCCGTGATCGATTTCCATCTGCCCCCGAAGGAGGCGATTGGCCTTCCGATGATCTACGCGCCGGGCGATACCATCTTCGTCGAGAGCGGGACCTTCCTCGAAGCCATGATCCCGAAGCTCCAGGCGCTCGGCCATGCCGATGTCCGGACGCTTCCGCCGGGAACCTACAAGGCGAACGCGATCGAATGGGTCAACGGAAGCTGGGTCGGCGGTGCCGATCCTCGAAGCGAAGGCACAGCGCTTTCCGAATGAATCGAACGGGGGGACCTTGGCTCGGCAGCTCGAACATTTTGATAACCTAGTCTCGCTCTTCCTGACGCGCGCCGCCGAGAATGGGGACAAGCCGTTCCTGTGGGCGAAACGCGAGGGTGAATGGCGAGCGACCAGCTGGTCGGAGGCAGCGCGGCAGGTTGCTTCGCTCGCGGCATCTCTGAAGCGCATTGGCCTCGAGCGCGGCGACCGAGTGGCGCTGGTCAGCGAAAACCGTCCCGAGTGGCTGATCTCAGATCTCGCGATCATGGCGGCGGGCTGCGTGACGGTGCCGACCTACACCACGAATACCGACCGCGATCACGCGCACATCCTCGGCAATTCTGGCGCGAAGGCAGTGATCGTCTCGAGCCAGAAGCTGGCGAAGAACCTGATCCCCGCCGTGCTTACCTCGTCGGAGTGCCATCACGTCATCGCGATGGAATCGCTGCGCACCGGCCAGGCACCCGACTGGGTCAGCTGCCACAGCTGGTCGAAACTCGCGTCCGACGACGCCGATTTGGACTCGCTTCGCAACCACATCGAAGACACAGGCCGAAGCGACCTCGCCTGCATAATCTACACGAGCGGGACCGGCGGGGCCCCGCGCGGTGTTCAGCAGCACCACGGCGCCATTCTGCACAACCTCGAAGGCTGCACCGACATCATCTCGACCGACTTCGGCTGGGACGACGAGATATTCCTTTCGTTCCTCCCGGCGAGCCACGCCTATGAGCATACCGGAGGGCAAATGTTCCCGATCGCGCTCGGGGCGCAGATCTATTACGCCGAAAGCCTCGAGAAGCTCGCCGCGAACATCGAGGAAGTGCAGCCGACGATCATGGTCGTCGTCCCGCGCCTTTTCGAAATGCTTCGAGCACGGATCATGAAGTCTCTGGAAAGCCAAAGCGGCCTATCGAAGTACCTGATGTCGCGAGCGCTCAAGATCGGCGGCGACAAGGCTGCCGGGAAGCTCAAGCCGTGGGACCTGCCGATGGACGGCCTGCTATCGCTCACGCTTCGCAAGAAGGTGCGCTCCAAGATCGGCAAGCGGCAGAAGGCATGGGTCTCGGGCGGCGCCCCGCTCAACCCGGACGTCGGCCTATTCTTCGAATCGCTCGGGATCACCTTCCTTCAGGGATACGGCCAGACAGAGACGGGTCCTGTGCTCGCCTGCAACCGTCCAAGCGCCGGAATCCGGCTCGATACCGTCGGGCCGCCGGTCAAGAACACCGAGGTCCGAATCGCCGCGGATGGCGAGATCATGGTCCGCGGAGAGCTCGTGATGCACGGTTATTGGCGCAATGAGGAAGAGACGGCGCGGGTGCTGAAGGACGGCTGGCTGGCCACCGGCGACGTCGGCCATATCGACGAGAAGGGCCGGATCAAGATCACCGACCGCAAGAAGGATATTCTCGTCAACGACAAGGGCGACAATGTGTCTCCGCAGCGGGTCGAAGGCATGCTGACTCTGCAGCCCGAGATCGCGCAGGCGATGGTCTACGGCGACCGTCGCCCGCACCTCGTCGCTTTGCTCGTCCCGGATCCGGAAATCGCGTCAGCCGCCGACCTTCAGAATCGCCTTCAGAAAGCCGTCGATCGAGTGAATGCCGATTTGTCGGTCATCGAGAGACTGCGTCGCTTCATTCTCGCCGACGAGCCTTTCTCCATCGAGAACGAGCAGCTGACTCCGTCGATGAAGATCCGCCGTCACGTCATTGGCAAGGCCTATGGCGATCGCCTTGAGGCGCTCTACCGCAAGTAGGAGCTAGCGCCGGGTATAAGGAATGATCTCGCCGATCGTGCAGCTCCCGACATTCGTTCGGTTCAACGTGTCCACGACCGACTCGATGTCGCCGCGGCACAGGCCCAGCCCGCCGTGCTGACGCGACAGCAGTGCATAGGGTCCGGCATCGAGCATCTCACAGCCGTCGGTCAAATGGACGATGTAGGTCGTCGAGGCGGTCGCTCGCATCGCCAGCGTGTGCGAGTCGATCGTGGTCTGATCGTTGGTATTGTAATGCTGAAGGCAATCGATCGGCGGGCCAGGGACCTTGCCCTGAGTCGCGCGGGCAAACTCCATCTGAGCCTTAGGGCTGGGGGGTGGCGGCGGCCCCGGCGGTGTCGTCGAACATGACGCGAGAAGCATGCCCGCGATCAGGAGAGACAATGTGCGCATCTGGACCTCCTCGAACATTACGCAGGCGTCCCGAAAAGCGCTCGTCCTCATGAACGGAAGCTGTCTTTTGCGGCCCTGCGGCGCGCGAATTCCTCCACGTTAGTGGAGCGAACGAAGGGATTGGTTTCACGTTCCTGAGCGACGGTCGTCGGAACGGTGATCTCGCCCGCGTCACGCATCGCCTCCACTTGAGCAAGGCGCTCCGCCACGGCGGAATTCTCGGGCTCGGCATGAGCGGCGAACCGGCCATTGGCGAGCGTATATTCGTGCGCGCAGTAGAGCCGGGTGTGCTGCGGAAGCTCGGTCAGGCGATGGAGCGATTCGAACATCTGCTCCGGAGTTCCTTCGAACAGCCGGCCGCACCCCATCGCGAACAAGGTGTCGCCGACGAACGCGACCTGCTCGTCATCGAAGATCAGAGCGATGTGCCCGGCCGTATGTCCGGGAACCTCGATCACGCGTCCGACATGCCCGCCGAGCCGGATCTCGTCGCCTTCCTTCAAGGCCACGTCGCGGCCGGGGATATTCTCGGCCTCTGGCCCCGAAATGCGTGCGCCCGTCACTTCCTTGATGGCGAGATTGCCGCCGGTGTGGTCGGGGTGCCAGTGCGTGTTCCAGACCTGGTCGACGGTCCAGCCGCGCCGCTCAGCTTCGGCGAGTACGGGCGCCGCGTCACCCGGGTCGACAACGGCCGTCTCTCCGCTTCGCTCGTCATGGACGAGCCAGAGGTAATTGTCGCTGAAGGCGGGGACTGGGACGATTTCCATCGCCTCGCCCGCCTACGCCGGTCCGCCGAGGATCGCCAGCGCGTCGCTGGCGAGCTTGCGCGTCAGCTCGGCCGCCGGAAGCGCTTGTCCAAGCGGCGCAGCCTGTCCCGCCCATAGCGGCCCGAATCCATATTCGCCTGTCTTCTCGGCCGCAGCGCGGATCGGAGCGAGCGCCGCGCTTGCCAGCGGATAGGGCGGGGCTTCGCTTCGGACCGGCCCAAGGTCGTCGATCAGCCGTCCTCTCAGTCCGCGCGCAAGGCCCCCGCTGAGGAGATTCGTAAAAAGGGTGCCGCCTTCGCCGAGCCGCGTGCGGTGCACGGTGCTGATCTTCGACTCCGGTGCGTGGAGATAGGCGGTGCCGAGCTGGACGGCGCTCGCGCCCAGCGTCAGCGCAGCTGCGATTGCGCGGCCGTCGGCGATTGCGCCGGCGGCGATCACCGGCACCGACACTGAATCCGCGATGAGCGGCACTAGTGCAAACAGGCCGATCGCCTCGGTCGGGTCCGAGTCCAGGAAGCGACCAGTATGTCCCCCGGCCTCGAAGCCCTGCGCAATGATCGCATCGACCCCGCGCTCCTCGAGCCAGCGCGCTTCGTCGACGATCGTCGCGTTGCCGATGACGATCGCTCCTGTTGCTTTAACTCGAGCGAGAAGCGACCCGCTGGGAAGGCCGAAATGGAAGCTGACGACTGGCGGCCTCAGCTCCTCGACGGCGGCAGCCATGTCGGAATCGAACGGAAGCCGAATCGCGCCGCCGTTTCCAGGCGCGACGCCATATTCCTCGTAATAAGGCCGAAGCAGCGCGGTCCACTCGCTGTCGTCCGTCTTCGCGGGCATGGTGTGGCAGAAGAAGTTGAGCGCAAACGGACCGTCGGTCTTCTCTCGAACCTCTGCGGCCTGGTTCCGAACCTGCTCGGGCGACAGCATTCCGCAGGGCAACGACCCAAGGGCACCGCCTTCGATCGCTGCGACGCAAAGATCGACTCCGCCCGCGCCGGCCATCGGCGCCTGCACGATCGGGTGCTCGGTCCCGACGAGGTCGGTGAAGCGCCGATCCGGCCAGCCTACCATTCGCCGGTGTTCGGCATCGATGCCCACGGCTCGCTAGGCTCCAGCGCCTGTCCCTTCTGAAGCAGTTCGACGGAGATATTGTCAGGCGATCGCACGAACGCCATCCGACCGTCGCGCGGCGGGCGGTTGATCGTGACTCCGCCGTCCATCAGTCGCCGACATGTCTCGTAGATGTCGTCGACCTGATAGGCGAGGTGGCCGAAGTTGCGGCCGCCGCCGTAGCCTGCCTCGTCCCAATTGTAGGTGAGTTCAACCTCGCCACCCTCGTCTCCGGGGACGCCGAGGAAAATGAGCGTGTAGCGGCCGGCTTCATTCTCCATCCGTCGACGCTCCTCGAGGCCGAGCAGTTGAAAGAATGCAACAGTCGCGTCCGGATTGGAGACGCGGATCATCGAATGCAGGAATTTCATTACATCTCGCTCGATTCGTCGCTATAAATGCACGGTTCGTCGCAGCCGTGACCGGCGATCGTGACCGGTGGCTGCTCGTATATGCGGACGAACGCCTGGGGTTCCATCCCATGATTGAGAAGCT
>DASQYQ010000253.1:0-2357 GCA_035639115.1 Sphingomicrobium sp.
GTCACTCGCGTACGGCGATCCTGATCAACGATCTCATAGATTCTTTGCTCGAGCGTAACACGGTCGGCGCGACCGAGCGCTTGCAACTGCTGCGCACCGAGGCAGGAAGTCACCCAGCCCTGCAATCATTGGAGATCTTAACCGACGCCTTGGAGCGCTGGCCGGTGCCGGCCACTGCAGCGGCTCACTCGGCCCGGTTGATCGAGTGGCTCGATTCAGAGGTCGAGCGGGCTGCGAGCAGGGCGTTTGGCACTTCAGCACAAGACTTCATGCGCCCGTTCTGGCGTGACCTTGCGCAAGCGCTTGCCAGGCAGCCCTATGACCCTAAGAACCCACGGGCGCACTCTGCATATTGTTGCCTGCGTGCGGGCGAGGCCCGGGCGGCGCTTGAGAGCTTCAGTGCGATCAAAGGCCATGATCCTGGCGACCCGTTCCTCCTACAGTGGGAAACGATAGCTCGCTATCGTGCCTTCGGATGGCGGGCTGCTCGGGGATCATTCTTCACTCTGGCACTTCGCGCGCCGGAACACCTGATCGAGACGCTGATCGAAATGGGCGATTCTGCCTTGCTCGCCGACTGGGAGCGCTTCTGGCTCGAGTGTGCTTGGCTCGAGCCGCGCGATGTGATCGGGGCATCGTGGTTTCCGGCATGGTATCTGATCGAACACCCAGCGACGCGGCTCGAGGAGCTTCAGACGCTCGGAGATCTGGATTCGTCTCCGGTGAGAGCCTTTCAGGTCATTCGGCGGCTCCAAGCTCTGGATCCGTTCGGCCACGGCCCGGCCCTCATTTCGACACGCGCCGAGCTTCGGCGCATTGATGAGCAGATGTTCCGACACTACATGAGCAGGCCTCACGCAACTTGATAACCACCCGATGCGCTGCCGGATAGCACGGAGCTTCTCGACATACGCAAAGCGTTGCGTTCAGGAAGGGAGCCAGTTGAAATTCTTTAGTATCGACACTTCCGCAGGCTGGAGCAGCCGCAGATCGGCCGAGCCAACCCCATGAGGCCGCTTGTCGCAGTTCCGTAGTGGCCGCATTCGCACGATACATTGGTATTGACTACTCCGGTGCCGAGACTCCGACGGCGAGCCTCAAGGGTCTGCGCGTGTACCTCGGGACGGGCGGGAGGCCCGCCGTCGAAGTATTGCCGCCACGCTCGCCACGGAAGTACTGGGCCCGGCGCGGCGTTGCCGAATGGCTCATCGATAGATTAGGTGAGGACGTTCCGACCTTGGTTGGCATCGATCATGCCTTCTCGTTCCCGCTGCGCTATTTCGAAGTCCACGAGCTGCCTCCCGACTGGTCCGCGTTCCTTGAGGACTTTCAGCGCCATTGGCCGACCGACCGAGACAGTGTCTACGTGGATTTCGTCCGCGATGGCCTCGCCGGCAACGGCGCAGCGCGCACCGGCGATAGCCGCTGGAGGCGCCTCGCCGAGGAGCGTGCGGGGCGGGCAAAATCTGTCTTTCACTTTGACGTGCAGGGTTCCGTTGCGAAGTCCACGCATGCTGGACTTCCCTGGTTACGCTTGATCCGTCGACGACTGGGACAACGGGTCCACTTCTGGCCTTTTGACGGCTGGGACATTTCCCCCGGGCAATCGGTCGTTACTGAAGTCTACCCGTCCCTCTGGAGCCGCAGCTTTGAGCGCGAAGATAGAACGCAAGACCAGCACGATGCCTACAGCATTGCGACGTGGCTGGCACAGGCGGACCGCGATGGCACGCTCGCAGCGTTCTTCAAGCCAGCGCTCGCCGCTCCGGAGCAGATCCTCGCGCGGGTGGAGGGTTGGATACTCGGGGTGAGCGGCACAGGTGCCCGCCGCCGCGAGGCCAGGCGTTGATAGGTTCCAAAGTTCGAAGGAGTTCCCGCAGCCCAGTCGCTGTTGTGCCCAAAAGCTCCGATGTCGGACTCATTGCGTTGGTTCGCGTAACGTTGGTGCGCTGCCTACGGGATTCGAACCCGTGTTATAGCTTTGAGGGATTCTCAGAGTGACGATCGATAGACAAGGATGACGGACGCTGGAAGTTCAAGAGCGGCTTACGCACGCCGCCGAGCGCGGGTCGCCGCGAACGTGAGCGCACCGCGCTCAATGAGTCGATCCTGAGGTTGTCGATCGACACCGGTGCCGCCACACGCCGCGAGCGCGACCTGGCGGCCGGAGGTCCAGCGCCGCGCCGCAACCGCAGAGTACGGTCACCGAGCTGTGATCCAAGCTCGAGCAGCGGCGCGAGGATGCCCGTAGGGCGCGCGGGGCGGCGAAGGAGAAGTCCAAAGAACGCGGCCCCACTCGCGACCGTGACAAAGACAGGAACGGACCGGACTATGAGCGTTGACGGCCAGTCCGTGTG
>DASQYQ010000254.1:0-12511 GCA_035639115.1 Sphingomicrobium sp.
AGAGAGAAGATCACGAAATCCCCGGTCTTGTAGGCAAGCGCACTGTAGCGATCGCACTTGGTCAGCTTCAACCCGCAGCGATAATAAGCCGCACGCTCCGTGCCGCGGTCGAGGTAATTCGAAACGAAAATTGAGATGGTCGGCTTGCGCGGGCTGCACCGGTCCTGAGTGCAGACCAACACCGTATCGATGGTGCAGGCTCGCCAGAGTCCCGCGTCGGCGGCCGCGGCGGGGACGGCTGAAAGGCAGATCGCAATAAAGAACAGCTGCTTCAACATTTCCGTAGCCTAACACAGGGTGCGTTAAACCCATCTACATTAACAGCATTGCCCCTCGCTCCTTCGCGGTGCAACATTGCCGGTCATGTGGGCAGTCACGAAACGGACCCCGCTCGAGCGCCTAATCCGCATCGCGCTCCTTGCGCTTGCGGCCCTCGCCTGCCTCACGCCTGCAGCGAGCTGCGCCGCACCAGCGCCCGACCGTGTCGTTGCCGTCGGAGACCTCCACGGCGACTATCAGGCTTGGCAGACGATTGCCTCGGCCGCTGGCCTCATCGATGCAAGTGGGCATTGGTCCGGCGGGATGACGACGCTGGTCCAACTCGGCGACATCCTGGACCGGGAACCGGATTCGTTACAGATCGTCCGAAGCCTCCAGCGGCTCCAAGACGAAGCGCCGCGCTCGGGAGGCCGAGTCATAGTCGTTCTCGGAAACCACGAGGCGATGAACCTGCTCGGCGATTTCCGATACACGACACCGGGCGAAATCGCGGCTTTCGCCGACCAACGGTCGACCGCCAGGCGCGAGCAATATTACATCTCCATCCGCAAGCAGCTCGAGGCTGCAAATCCGAATGCGGCGCCCTCGGCGGTCCGCGAGGCTTGGATGGCCGCCCATCCCCTGGGCTGGGTCGAGCACAAGCAGGCATGGAGCCCCTCGGGTGAGCTCGGGCGCTGGGCCACGCGAAACCCGGCGATCGTGAAGATAGACGGGACTTTGTTCGTGCACGGCGGCCTTAGCGCCGAATATGCAAAGCTTCCGCTCGAGGAGATCAACCGCCGGATCGCCGCGGCCATGGCGGCTGGTGATAACGGGCCTTCGACCTTCCTCTATGACCCGCTCGGACCGCTCTGGTATCGCGGGCTGGTGATGACTGACGCCGACGCCGATCAGGTTCGCGCGAAGGAGGTTCCACCTTCGCAGCTCATCAGCGCGGACCAGGAGCTGGACACGGTGCTTTCCGCGTTCGGAGCGCAGCGCCTCGTCATCGGCCACACGCCGGCGCTCCAAGGCATCCAGATTCTCGGCAACGGGCGCCTAGCGCGCATCGATACTGGCAATTCGCGAGCTTATGGCGGCGTGCTGAGCTGGCTCGAGATCATCGGCGGGAAAATGATCCCGCACACCGTAGGGAGGCCCGCGCAATGAGGGGATTGCTTGCCTTCGTCATGGCCTGCTTGGCGATTGTTTCTGCACCGGTGCTCGCGCAGCGGCCGAAACCGCTGTTCGCCGCGGAGGACCCCATTCACATCGTGATTCAGGGGCCGTTGTCGAGTCTGATCCACAACCGATCCGATCAGGTCGTCTCGGGGACCCTTACCGATCCGAGCGGACAGGCCTTGCCCGTCTCGCTCAGCGTTCGTGGAATCACCCGCCGCGCCGTCGACGTCTGCGACTTCCCGCCGCTCAGAGTGCAGTTCACGACCGCTCCGCCGCCCACCTCGCTCTTCAAAGGACAAAAGAAACTCAAGCTCGTGACTCACTGCAAGAGCAGTCCTTCGTTCCAGCAGAAGGTACTTCTCGAATATTCCGTTTACAAAATGTACAATCTGCTGACCCCTCACAGCTTCCGCGTGCGGCTCGCAAACATCGATTATCTGGGTCCGGACGGGCGTCCGATAGTTTCGCGCATCGGCTATTTCCTCGAGGACCTGAGCGACTTGGCGAAGCGCAACGGGATGAAGCAGACGCATGCGCCCAATATCATTCCGGCCAGCGACCTCAGCGGACCCGACGCTGCGCGATACGCGCTTCTCCAGGACATGGTGGCCAACCACGACTGGTCGATGCGCGCAGGGCCCGCCGGGAAGGAATGCTGTCACAACGCCGAGCTGATCGGGCCGCTTGGACCGGGCTCCGCGATCCCGGTTCCTTACGATTTCGACTTTTCCGGTTTCGTCGATGCCCCTTACGCGACGCCGCCCGATCAGCTGCACATCAGCTCGGTCCGCGAGCGCGTGTATCGCGGCTATTGCCTGCACAACAACGACGTCCTCGCCGCTGCTCGGCAGATGCGCGCGGAGCGGCCTCAGTTGATGGCGGCGATCACTTCCACGCCCGGAATGCAGCCTGATACGGCGAGCAAGGCGATTGCATTCCTCGATGGCTTCTTCGCCGACATCGCCAGCGACGATGTCGTGAACTCGAAGCTGTTAAGGCGCTGCGTCGGCTGATTTGCCCTCTTCGACGACCACGACGGTCTCGCTGACTCGATAATCGGCTAGGAAGCGCTTCATCTGGTCGCGCTCGCCATATTCGGTCACCCACAGCAGCGCGAAGCAATAGTTGAAGAAGATGCTGATGACTGCTGCCAGCTCGATGGCGCCGATTCCGGCCGACAAGCCAACCGCCACGGCAAGCAGGATGAACAAGGCATCGCCCGAGCTTTTCAGCGAGTTTCGGAACCGCACCGCCCCGGCGATCCCCGCTAGCGAGAAGGCCAGCGCCAGGCTGTTCTGGACGATGATGACGATCCCCGTGACAACCATCGGAAGAACGATGATCGTGTTCACCAGCGACTGATCATATTCCTCGCCGCCGCGCACCGCCATGTAGGTCCAGCTGATCGGAAGCGACACGAGGATCGCAGCGATGATCGCCACCACCAGCCAGAAGACGCTCTGCCCGAAATTGGCGACATGGGCGGCGCGAACGGCCTCACTCGCCTGCAGCGGGTTCTTCGATGGTTGTGTGATCAACTGCTCGACGCCGCCGATCGGCAGATAGCTTCGAAGCTCCGGCCAGACCTTCAGCGCGATGAAAACGGCAACGCCGATGATCAGATAATAAGCGGTGATTTCAAGAAGCAGCTTCGTTGCACGCATCATATCCCCCATGCGTCTTGGTTCTGTCTAATGAGCCCCGGACTTATGACGATGTTTATGCTTGTGCACCCGGTACGGAGATAAGGGCTTCAGGACCCCATAACGCTCCTTGCTGGGCTTCTTCCCGAGCGGCGGCCAGTCAATGTCGGCCAGCGGCAGCTCGGTGTCTGGCACGCGGTCGAGCAGGTCCCTCAGCAACGTCAGGCGCCCCAGCGGCTGGTCGTTGAAATCGACGAGCGTCCACGGCGCGTAGTCGGTGTGGGTGGCCGACAGCATCATCTCCCGCGCCTCGGTGTAATCGTCGTAATGCTCGCGTGCCTTGATATCGATCGGCGAGAGCTTCCATCGCTTCATCGGATTGTTCAGCCGGTTCTCGAACCTCTTCTCCTGAACCGCCTGATCGCAGCAGAGCCAATATTTGTAGAGAAGGATCCCGTCGTCGACGAGGTGACGCTCGAACTGCGGCGCTGCATTGAGAAAATCCTGTGCCTGGTCGTTCGTGCAGAACCCCATCACCCGCTCGACGCCCGCGCGGTTGTACCAACTGCGGTCGAACAGGACGATTTCGCCGGCAGCGGGTAAATGCTCGATGTAGCGCTGGAAATACCATTGGGTCTGCTCGCGCTCGCTCGGCGCGGGAAGCGCAACGATGCGGCACTGTCGAGGATTGAGAAGGCGCGCGATCATGTCGATTGACCCGCCCTTGCCGGCGGTGTCGCGGCCTTCAAGGACGACGACTACCCGCTGGCTAGTTTCGGCCACCCAGCGCGCCATCGCGCTGAGCTCGCGCGCCATCGGCTCGAGCAGCTCCTCATAATCATCCTTGTCGAGCTCGCTCCTGCCACTCATCAATGGCCCCCTCGTCCCACTTTCTGGCATGACGGCAGCAAGATTGGAACCACCGTCGCTTCACCGTACTGACAGGCGATGGCCTGGATCGATCCACCGCTGCGACTAGCTCTTACCGCCGCCCATAAGCTGCTTCAGGCGGGCTGGCTCATTCGCCGTCCGCGCACGTACGGAGCGCACGCGATCGCACTGACGCCCGACCGCAAGCTCATTCTCGTGAAGCTGCGCTATGCGGCCGGCTGGCGCGTGCCGGGAGGCAGTCGGAGCCGCGGCGAATATGCCCAGGCCGCCGCCATCCGCGAGCTTCGCGAGGAAATCGGCATGACTTCCCACGGCCGGATTCGCCTCGCCTGCGAACTCGAGGAGCACGTGGCCTTCAAGCGCGATCTTTCCGCGCTGCTCATCGTCGAGGACGTGCGTTACCACCCTCGGCGCTGGTCGTGGGAGGTCGAAAAGATTGGTGAATTCCCGCTACACGACCTGCCAAGGGACACCTCTCGGCTGACGCGTCGTTGGATCGAGTCGCTCCGGGAAAGGTTCTGAGCCCTGCATCGGCTGTTCATCGCCATCCGGCCGCCCGAGGCCATCCGCGACATGCTCATCGACGCGATGGACGACAGCGCGGACTTCCGCTGGCAGGACGACGAACAGCTTCATGTCACGCTTCGGTTCGTCGGCGAGGTCGAGCGTCCGGTCGCCAACGACCTCGCGGACGCACTCGGGCGCATCCGCTCGGCGCCCTTCGACGTTCGCATGGCAGGCGTCGGCCGCTTCGAGCAACACAATTCGGGCGCTTTGTGGGCTGGCGTCGAGCCGAAGCCACCGATCGCCGCGCTCGCCTCGAAGATCGATCGCGTCTGCCAATCGGTCGGCCTGGAACCCGAGCAACGTGCCTACCATGCGCACGTCACACTCGCGCGATGGAAGGGTCGGCGGACGCGCGAAGTGCAAGCTTTCCTTGAACGGACGCGCGGCCTCTCGTCCGACCCTTTCACCGTCGACCGCTTCATCCTCTTCGAAAGCCGCCTTTCGCGCCACGGCGCGCAGTATGAAGCGGTGGCGGCCTACCCGCTAACCTAATTGGCTTCTCTTTTCGCTCAAACCCCGTAAGCTTAATGTTTCCGGCGGGGGGCTTTGCCGTGAATGAACCGAGCTCGGTAACCAGCAACCAACCGTTCGTCGCGCATCCAGTCTTCGTCAGCTATGCGACCGCCGACCGAAAGGAAGCGCTCGCAGTCTGCAAAGCGATCGAGCGGCGCGGGACCAAATGTTGGATCTCCTGCCGCGACGTCGCTCCCGGCCAGAATTATCAGGAAGCGATCGTCCGCGCGATCCGCGGAGCACGCGCGATGGTCCTCGTCTTCTCCGATGCTGCGAACAACAGCGACGAGATCAAAAAGGAGCTCTCGCTAGCCAGCAAGCACCACGTGCCGCTGATGGCGCTTCGCATAGAAGACGTCGAACCGAGCGACGCCTTCGCCTACGAGCTCTCCACGCGCCAGTGGATCGACGCTTTCGAAAGCTGGGATCGATCGATCGACTCCCTCGTGCGGCACATAAAGCAGGCGTCGCTCGCAGAGGAGCCCTCGCCCGCAGCTGAAGCAATCTCGGTCGCACATCGCCGGGCCTCACCGACGGCTCGTCGCAACCTCTTCCTCGCGATTGCCGCACTGTTGATTCTAGCGATCGGGGGCGGCGCCTGGTGGTTCCTTCGCGTCCGTCCGGCTGCACCGCACAGCATGATGGTGCGCTTGACCGGCTTCTCCAATCTTTCCAGCGACCTTCCCGCGGGAACGCCAGCGGCAATGCGCGACGAGATCATTGCGGCGTTCAATGACGACGGGGTGGTCGGGGTCTCCACCGCCGCAGCGCCACCTCCGGGGACTGCGCCGGCCTATGCGCTCGGCGGTAGCATCCGGCGCGATGGCGACAAGATAAAGGTCAACGTCAGCCTAACGAACGAGCGGTCCGGGGCCACCTTGTGGTCGAATATTTTCAGCTACGATGCCGATCAGCTCCAGCGCGTTCCACGGCACATTGCAGTCGATGCGGGTAACATGGTGCGTTGCGGTCTCTTCGCCGCGTCCACCTATTCCAAAGCCCTGCCGGACCCGGTCCTCACGGATTACATGCAATATTGTCACAATTCCGGGTTCGTTGCCAACGAGCCCGGCAAGGACTTGGACTTTGCGAAAAAGGTCGTAGCGGCGGCTCCCGATTTCTCCTGGGGCTGGTCCGCCGTTGCCGGTGCGGCGCTGGCCATGAGCTTCGACGATCCGCTCGGGCCCCGCGGCGCAGACTACCGCGATCAAGCAGGCGAGGCGGCCGACAAGGCCATCGCGCTCGACAAGAGCAACAGCGAGGCGCTCGACGTGAAGGCGTTCCTCGTCGACCCGACCGACGTTATCGCTCGTGCAGACTTGTTCAAGCAGGCGCTCGCCGCGAGGCCCCTGGCCTGCGGCTGCGAGCACCATCTCTACGGAGCGCTGCTCCAGGCAGTCGGCCGCAATCGCGAAGCGATCGAGGAATATCAGCGTTCGACCGACGTCTTGGCGCTCGACTTCGATTCCCAGCTGGGCCTTGCCGACGCACTTCTCATTGCGGGAAGGCCGGATGAGGCTAAGCAGCATTTCGACGCGGCCGCCGATCTTTCGTCGGACCCCGCGGTCAATGACCAGATGACGCTCGCGGAGACTGCCGTCACTCTGGATTATCCCGCCGCTTTGAAAGCCCTCGCGAATCCTAAGCTGTCCATGCCACAGTCGCGCCGAGCTGCGATGGAAGCGGCTTACCGCGCCATGATTTCGAACGATCCCGCAGCCAAGGCGGGCGCAGTGAAGATGCTCACGGCACTCCCCTATGACCAGAAGGGACGGAACGTTGTCACGACGCTGGCCGCTCTGGGGGCCAATCGTGAAGCAATGCAGGCGATTTCCGAAAAGGTCGACGGTCATTGGCTTTGGCCCGCAAGCTGGGCCTTTCTGCCGGCGAGCAGGGGCTTGCTCAGCGACCCCGCCTTTCCTGCCTTCGCTCAAAGGTTGGGGCTCACGGCCTACTGGAAGAAGACGCGCACCAAGCCCGACCTGTGCTCAGGGGGGAACGCGCCCCATTTCTGCTCGACGATCTGAGAAGCTTCCTCTCCTGCCGATTTGTCCTTTCGCGGAACGCGCACGCAATTCGCCCATCCGTAGAAGTTCCGATGGCGCGCTTCACCAAGTGCAGCCAATGGACAGCAAGCATTGTGCTATAAGGCGTTAGCGCTTCGAGGTCGTTCTGCGCTCTGTTCGCACTTCAAGTCTTGGGGGAACAGCCATGAAATCACGACTGATCAGAGCATTATCTCTCACGGCTTTCATCATGCTCGTTGGCTGCGAGAGCACTGGAAGCGGGCCATACAAGCCATCGGAAATTGAAGCGAAGTTCTACAAGGAGTGCGCCGCGAATCCGGCCCAACCGCCTTGCGGTCACTATTGACGCCCGCTTAGACTCGAAAGCTGTCAGCTGGCCACAAAGCCTGTCACTTCGCTGCCGCGACGTCGCCCTTCAGATATTTGTCGAACCAGTCGACCATCCGCTGCAGGGAATCCTGCTGGTGCTCGCGCTTGTAGAAGCCGTGGCCTTCCTCGGGGTAGAAGACGGAATCGACGGTGTTGCCCTTCTTCTTTAGCGCCTCGACCACCTGCTTGGCTTGGCCCGGCGGGACGCGAATGTCGTTCTCGCCCTGCTGGACCAGAAGCGGCGCCTTCACCTCCTTGATGTAGGTCAGCGGTGAGGTCGCGTCGTAAACCTTCGGATACTGGTCCGGGCTACCCAGCAGCGATTTCTGATAGGCCTGCAGCAAAGGGTCCTCGTGCTGCCACATCGTCCGCCAGTCGATGATCCCGAACATGTCGACTGCAGCGGCGAACTCGTCCGGTGTCCGGCCGATGGCCATCAGCGTCATGAAACCGCCATATGAGCCGCCCGCGATGCCGACCCGCTTCGGATCGACGTAGCCGCTGTCGACCAGGAACTGCTTCGCTGCGACCTCGTCCTTGAGGTCGCCTCCCCCGAGGTCCTGGAAGTTCGCCTTCTGGAACGCCAGGCCGTAGCCGGTCGAACCGCGCGGATTGGGCTGGATCACCACGTAGCCGCGGCTAGCGAGAGCGGTCGCATAGCGGCTGAACCCGTCGTTCGTCTGCCCGGTCGGTCCTCCGTGCGGCATCACCACGGCAGGATTGCTTCCATCGCGCTTGAGGTTGAACGGCATCGTCACGATCGCGCTGACCAGCGTCCCGTCGTAGCTCTTGTAGGTGACGATTTTCGACTTCGGCAGATGTTCCGGCGCGAGGCTCGCCATGGCGAAATGCGTCAGCGGACTCATCCTACCTGCACCGACGTCGAAGGCCTGGATCTCCCCCGGAGTGTCGGCGCCGGAATGGAGGAGCATCAAGCTCCGGGAATCCGGAGTGAAAGGTTGTGTCCCGATCGTTCCGTTCACGCCCGGCGGCATCGGGAGCGGTCGTTCGGCCAAGGTCGAAACATCGACCAATTCGAGGCTCTGTCGCCCATCGGCGCTGGTTTGCACGACCATCGAGCGCCCATCCGGGCTGATTGCTCCGCTCGACTGCTCCCACGGCGTAGGCTTCAAGGTGCGGATCGCACCGGTGGGTGGCAAGTACAGGGCCGCGTGCAGCTGCTTTGTCTGTGCGTTCGTCGTCAGTGCAATGACCGAGCCGTCGCGCGTAGCGTCGGTTGCCGTGTAGACCACTCCGGGCGCTCCGAGCAGCTTGGACGCCTTGCCGCTCGCGACATCAATCTTCCAAACCTCGTTCGCGGTGCCGTCGGCAAAACCGCGATTGGCGAGCAAGGAGCGCCCGCCGTCAATCCACGCAGCCGCGCTCCAGCGCCACTGCGGATCTGCCTCCTGCGTAAGCGCCCGGACCCGCCCGCTGACCATATCCATGACCGCCAGATTGACCTCACCTTCGCTGCTCTTCTTGGTGGACAGCGCCATCGAGCGCCCGTCAGGAGCGATCAGCAGCGAATCCTCACGCAGGTCCGGGGTATTGGTGAGGTTCTTCGGAGCGCCGCCAACGGTCGGGACCGCATAGATGTCGTACTGCTCGTTCCCGCCCTTGTCCTGCGTGTAATAGAGCGTCCTCCCGTCCGGAGAGACCGCGAACCCGCCTTGATTATCTTCGGACTGGGTCAGTTGCACGGGCCAGCTTCCGGACGAATCCATTCGCCAGATGTTGTACCGGCCCGTTAGGTTGGTCGACACGAACATCTGCCGCCCATCCGCGCTCCACGCGGCATCGAGCGCGCCTCGCGAAAAGACGAGGTCGTCGATCGGCACCGGAGCGGCCTGCAGGTCCGCGGGCGAGGTCAGGCTCTTGGGATCGGTAAGCGGGCGCGGCGGCGTCGGGATTTCGGCAACTGCCGTGCTGGACACCAGCATCATGGGCAACAAACATGAATATCGCATCGGCCGTGACCCCCTAAACTCTCGTTCGTGCAACAGCTTGGCAGCAACTGGACGCCAAGCCAAGAACTGGCAATCGGGGGCAACAATCCCCATCTAAATCGTTGCCTCGTTGACCGGGCGCGGCACCTCACGCTAGATTAGAACATAAACGGAACGAACGGAATCCGATGCTAACCCATATTTCCGTCCGCGGCGCGCGGGAGCACAATCTGAAAGCCGTCGACGTGGACATCCCGCGCGAAAGCCTGACGGTCATCACCGGTCTCTCCGGCTCGGGCAAGTCCTCCCTCGCTTTCGACACCATCTACGCGGAAGGCCAGCGCCGCTACGTCGAGAGCCTCAGCGCCTACGCCCGCCAGTTCCTTGAGATGATGCAGAAGCCGGACGTCGAGCATATCGACGGCCTCTCGCCCGCCATCTCGATCGAGCAGAAGACAACCAGCCGCAACCCCCGCTCGACCGTCGCCACCGTCACCGAAATCTACGACTATATGCGCCTGCTCTGGGCGCGGGTCGGAATCCCCTATTCGCCGACGACCGGCCTCCCGATCGAGGCGCAGCAGGTCAGTCAGATGGTCGACCGAGTGATGGCGCTTCCCGCGGGAAGTCGCCATTACCTGCTCGCCCCCGTCGTCCGCGGCCGCAAGGGCGAGTATCGCAAGGAGCTCGCCGATTGGCAGAAGGCGGGCTTCACGCGAGTGCGCATCGACGGGAAGTTCCACCCGATCGAAGAGGCGCCGAGCCTCGACAAGAAGTACAAGCACGACATCGAGGTGGTGGTCGACCGCATCGTCGTGCGCGAAGGGATCGAAGCGCGGCTCGCCGACAGCTTCGAGACTGCGCTGAAGCTGGCGGAGGGGCTGGTCTATCTCGATCCCGCCGATCCCACAGAGTCATCGGAAGAGTCACAATCCGGCATGAAGCTCGACTACGCTCCTCCCGGCCGGATCGTGTTCAGCGAGAAATTCGCCTGTCCGATCAGCGGCTTCACCATCGCTGAGATCGAGCCCAGGCTCTTCTCCTTCAACGCTCCGCAGGGAGCATGCCCAGCCTGCGACGGCCTCGGCGAAAAGCTCGTTTTCGACGAGGATTTGGTCGTTCCGAACCACGCGCTCAGCCTCAAGAAAGGAGCGGTCGTACCCTGGGCGAAGTCCAACCCGCCCAGCCCCTATTACATGCAGGTGCTGAGCAGCCTCGCGCGCGCCTACGACTTCGACCTCGACACGCCCTGGGCCAAGCTCCGCGAGGAAGCGCGCCGCGTGATCCTGTTCGGCACCGATGGCCGCGCGGTCACCCTCCGCTTCATCGACGGCAAGCGCAGCTACGAGGTGAAGAAGCCGTTCGAAGGCGTCATCGGCAACCTCAACCGCCGCATGGCCCAGACCGAGAGCGCTTGGATGCGCGAGGAGCTCTCCCGATACCAGGCTAGCCGGCCGTGCGAGGTGTGCCACGGCGCCCGCCTCAAGCCCGAGGCTCTGGCAGTGAAGATCGCCGGCGAGGACATCAGCATGTCCACGCGCCGAAGCGTCGCCGACGCCTACGAATGGTTCGCCAACCTCCACGAAAAGCTCACCGGCACGCAGAATGAAATCGCCAAGGTTATCCTCAAGGAGATCAACGAGCGCCTCGGGTTCCTGCACAATGTCGGGCTCGACTATCTCCACCTCGACCGCACCAGCGGCACGCTTAGCGGCGGCGAGAGTCAGCGCATCCGACTAGCCAGCCAGATCGGCTCCGGCCTCTCCGGAGTCCTCTACGTGCTGGATGAACCGAGCATCGGCCTCCACCAAAAGGACAACGACCGCCTCCTCGAGACGCTGAAGCGACTCAAGTCCCTCGGCAACACCGTGCTCGTCGTGGAGCATGACGAGGACGCGATCCGCCACGCCGACCATGTCATCGACATGGGCCCCGGCGCCGGCGTCCACGGCGGCGAGGTCGTGTGCCAGGGAACGCTCGAGGAACTCCTCGCCTGCGAGACCAGCATCACCGCAGACTACCTAAGCGGCCGTCGCGAGATCCCGCTCGCCAAGACACGCCGCAAGGGCAACGGCAAGTTCGTCACCGTCCACGGCGCGACTGCCAACAATCTCCAATCCGTAACCGCGGAGTTCCCCCTCGGCACCTTCACCTGCGTCACGGGGGTCAGCGGCAGCGGTAAGTCATCGCTGACCATCGACACGCTCTATGCCGGCGCCGCCCGCTCGCTGAACGGCGCCCGCATCCCGTGCGGCCCCTGCGCTAAGATCACCGGACTCGAGAACCTCGACAAGGTCATCGACATCGACCAGTCGCCGATCGGCCGCACCCCGCGCTCCAACCCCGCGACCTACACCGGCGCCTTCACCATGATCCGCGACTGGTTCGCCGGCCTGCCCGAGGCGAAGGCGCGCGGCTACAAGCCCGGCCGCTTCTCCTTCAACGTCAAGGGCGGCCGGTGTGAGGCGTGCCAGGGCGACGGCCTCATCAAGATCGAGATGCACTTCCTCCCCGACGTGTACGTCACCTGCGACGTCTGCCACGGCGCGCGCTACAACCGCGAGACGCTGGAAGTGAAGTTCAAGGGGCGCTCGATCGCCGACGTGCTCGACATGACGGTCGAGGACGCGGCGGAGTTCTTCAAGGCGGTCCCCGGCATCCGCGACAAGATGGAGATGCTGAAGGAAGTCGGCCTCGGTTACGTCAAGGTCGGCCAGCCGGCGACGACACTCAGCGGCGGCGAGGCGCAGCGCGTCAAGCTGTCGAAAGAGCTCTCGCGCCGAGCCACCGGCAAGACGCTCTACATCCTCGACGAGCCCACCACCGGCCTCCACTTCGAGGACGTCCGCAAGCTCCTCGAAGTCCTCCACCGCCTCGCCGACCAGGGCAATACGGTGGTGGTGATCGAGCACAACCTCGACGTCGTGAAGACCGCCGACTGGATCCTCGACTTCGGTCCCGAGGGCGGCGACGGCGGCGGCGAGATCGTCGCCCAGGGCACGCCCGAGGATGTGGTCAAGGTGAAGCGCAGCTACACCGGGCAGTTTTTGAAGCCGGTGCTGGAGCGGCCCGAAGCGCGGGTGCGAAAGAAGCGCATCGAGGCGGCGGAGTA
>DASQYQ010000255.1:0-2093 GCA_035639115.1 Sphingomicrobium sp.
TGGCTCACCGATACCTGCGTGAAGCCGAGTTCGCGTGCGATTTCCCCCAGCCGAGTCTCATGTTCGCTGTGCCGCCATCCGTGCATCAGCACGATGGCGATCGCGTCGAGACCGGCTTGTCGAAGCCTGGCCAGCGCCTCCCGCGCCTGCACCTCGTCGAGCGGGATGAGCACCTCACCGTCGACTCCCACCCGCTCGTCGATCTCGACGACCTCCTCGTACAGCATCGACGGAAGCACGATGTGGCGCGCGAAGATGTCGGGCCGGGCCTGATAGCCAATCCTCAGGGCGTCGCCGAAGCCGCGACTGATCGCCAACGCCATCCGTTCGCCCTTGCGTTCGAGAAGCGCGTTGGTCGCGACCGTCGTCCCCATCCTGACTTCTTCCACGCTGCCGCTCTCGCCGGCCAGCACTCGTCCGATCGCCTCCAGCGCGGCATCTTCGTATTGGCGGGGATTTTCTGAGAGGAGCTTTTCGACCCGCAGCTTACCTGCGGAAGACCTCGCCACTACGTCGGTAAAGGTGCCGCCGCGATCGATCGCAAAGGTCCAGCTCTGGGACATGGCCGTGCCTCTAGGGCTTTTCACGAGGCTGCTGCACCCCCTATGGCCGGCGAATGGTTGTTTTGGTTACAGGGGCTGCAGGTTTCATTGGCGCGGCAACGTCGCGAGCCTTGCTGGAACGCGGCACGGAAGTCGTCGGGATCGACAATCTCAACGATTATTATGATCCGAGCCTCAAGGAGGCGCGGTTGGCGAGCCTTGCCTCGCGATTCGATAATCGTTTCCGGTTCGAACGCGCCGACTTCGCTGACGCCGAAGCGCTTCGGCGCGTCACTGATACGATCGACATCGATGGGATCGTGCATCTCGGCGCCCAAGCGGGCGTCCGCTACAGCCTCGAAAACCCGGCAGCGTACGTGCAGTCGAACCTGGTCGGCCACTGCAACATGCTTGAGCTGGCTCGCAATCGCGCTCCCAGGCACATGGTCTATGCGTCATCGTCATCGGTCTATGGTGGCAACAAGACCCTCCCGTTCCGCGTCGAGGACCGCGTCGATCATCCGCTGTCACTCTATGCGGCAACGAAGAAGGCCGACGAGCTCCTGAGCGAAAGCTATTCCAGCCTGTACCGTATTCCGTTGACGGGCCTCAGGTTCTTCACCGTCTATGGACCATGGGGCCGGCCAGACATGGCGATGTGGATCTTCACCAAGGCGCTCTATGCAGGAGAGCCGCTGCCCTTGTTCAACCGCGGTGAGATGCGTCGCGACTTTACGTACATCGACGACATCGTTCGCGGAGTGATCGCCTGCCTCGACCGACCGCCCGCCGACGATGGCCAAGTGAAGGCCGGTGGAAGCACTAGTCCGCACGCTCTCTACAATATCGGCAACAGCCGCAGCGAAGACCTCATGCGCGTAGTCGAGCTGCTCGAGCAGGAGACTGGTCGAAAGGCGATCGCCAATCCGATGCCGATGCAGGTCGGCGACGTGAAGGAGACCTTTGCCGACATCAGCGCCATCGAGCGCGACCACGGCTTCCATCCCAGCACGACCATCGACGATGGCGTTCCGCGCTTCGTCAAGTGGTACCGGGAGTACCACGGCCTTTGAGCCTGCCGCAGATCCTGCGGAACCTAAGAATCCCGGTCGTGGGCGCGCCGATGTTCATCGTTTCGAATCCGAAGCTCGTGATAGCCCAGTGCACCAGTGGAATCGTCGGCAGCTTCCCGGCGCTGAATGCGCGTCCGGCTTCGCTCCTCGACGAATGGCTGCACGAGATAACCGAAGCAGTTTCCGCCTGGGATCGCGATCATCCTGGACATCCGGCCGCTCCGTTTGCCGTCAACCAGATCGTCCACCGATCCAACGACCGTTTCGAGCACGACGTCGAAGTTTGCGAGAATTGGAAGGTCCCCATCGTAATTACCTCGCTTGGCGCTCGTCCGGAGCTGAATAAGGCGGTTCATTCGTGGGGAGGAATTACGCTTCACGACGTGATCGACGACCGGTTCGCGCGCAAAGCGATCGAGAAAGGCGCCGACGGAGTGATTGCCGTTGCCGCAGGCGCAGGCGGCCACGCTGGACGCTG
>DASQYQ010000256.1:0-2097 GCA_035639115.1 Sphingomicrobium sp.
AGGTGCCCCTCCCAGTCCTGGTCGTTCGTCAGCACGATCTTGTTTTCCCCGAGGAGCGAGCGCCCGTCGGCGGCAATGTGTTGCGCGCGCACAGGCGTCGTCATCGCTTCCACGATCGTCGTCGCCTGCAAGCCGAACTGGCCGAGCACGGCGCGAACCTTCTTCCAATTGTCGAGAGCGGCCTCGATCAGCGGCTGCATGACGAAGAAGCGCGTCATCGGTCTTTGGACGTTGGCCCAGGGCACGACCGCCGCGGCGAATGCCGCGGTCCGGGCATCTTCCTCGTCCGGAAACAGATCGTCGATCAATTCGGGATGCTGGCGAAGGAGCATTGCCAACGGGCGCGGCCAGATCCCGTTCGTGTCGTCCTTCCAGAACAAATAGCGCTCGCCGCTGCGGGGATCGAGAAACAGATGGGAGTCGATCACTCCGCCGCTCATCAACGGCTGCGAGGCGTCGAACCCAAGACCCGTGGTGTTGATCGGGTTCCCGGTGACCAGCGGCTCGCCATTGTCGATCCACGGCCCGAGCGGCGAGGATGCTCGAGCGAGCCCGATCGCAAGTGCGTTGGTGACCTGCCGAGCAGTGAAGACCGTCCAATATTCATCGCCGACCTTCGCCATCTCGGGCGCCCAGAAGTCGCCGGTGTTGCGGCCGGTGGCGGTCCACGACGGCTCGTGACCCGAAGGGAAGATGAAGCCCTTCGCTTCCCATTTCTTGAGGTCGCTGGAGTGAAGGATGGGGAACGCATCCGGCGCATCGTTGGACGTCGCGACGAGCCACCAGCCGTCGTCCGTCTTGAGCACCGCCGGATCGCCATAGCCAACGAGAATCTGCGGATGGACGTTTTCGGTGAGGAGGGGCCGCCACCGAAACGGCGCCGGTGGGCGCTCGCCCGCACGGCTGTAAGCGTGCGGCATGCGCATGCCGAAGTCTTCCGCCAGTTCGCGAAAGAAGGCCGTGAAGTCCTGCTGAGTCGCAGTCGGGACGAAATAGGAGCGGACAGTCCCATTCCCGCCGACGTCGATGCGGAAGCCGTCGCCTTCGTGGCGGGGAGCGACCTGGAAGTCCATGCGCTCGGCGACTTAGGGGGGCCTTCCATTGCTGAGAACCCCCTTCCGGGCCGGACGACGCAATCCTATGCTGGCCTGCGTGGGGCGGGCCGATCATGTCTTGGCGATCGATCAGGGCACGACCTCGACGCGCGCCATCCTGTTCGATTCCGAAGCTCGTCCAATTGCGGTCGCGCAACGCGAGCTGGAACAGCATTATCCCGACCGCGGCTGGGTCGAGCACGATCCCGAGCAGATCTGGGCCGATGCGGTCGCGGTGGCGCGCGAGGCCCTCCGCGCCGTCCCGCCGGAGCGGGTCGCCGCATTGGGGATCACGAACCAGCGCGAGACGATCGTCCTCTGGGACCGGGCGACCGGTGAACCAATTCACCGGGCCATAGTCTGGCAGGACCGGCGGACTGCCGACGAGTGCGCGCGCCTGAAGGACGGCGGCGCTGAAGAGCCGGTTCGGAACAAGACCGGGCTCCTGCTCGACCCCTATTTCTCCGCGACGAAGATCGCCTGGATTCTCGATCACGTACCACAGGCTCGGGCTCGAGCGGAGCGAGGCGAGCTCGCTTGCGGAACGATCGACTGCTTCCTTCTGTGGCGGCTGACCGGCGGGAAGGTCCATGCGACCGACGTTACCAATGCGGGCCGGACTTCGCTGTTCGACATAGGCGAGGGCCGCTGGGATCGGGATCTCTGCAAGCTGTTTCGAGTGCCCGCGTCACTGCTGCCGCAAGTCTACGACAATGCCCATGTCTTCGGCGCTACCGCGCCCGGCCACTTCGAACGCCAGCTCCCAATCGGCGGCATGGCCGGCGATCAGCAAGCGGCCCTGATCGGCCAAGCCTGCTTCGCTCCGGGGATGGCGAAATCCACCTATGGCACCGGCTGCTTCATGCTCGTGAACACGGGTCGCGACATCGTCAGCTCCGCCCATCGGCTGCTCACGACACCCGCTTACCGTCTCGGCGGCGAGACGACCTACGCGCTTGAAGGCTCGATCTTCGTCGCAGGCGCGGCGGTGAAATGGCTGCGC
>DASQYQ010000257.1:0-3785 GCA_035639115.1 Sphingomicrobium sp.
CTATTGCGCCGGAGGGCGCCGCGAAGACCGCAGCTGCCGCGTCCTTGCCGGCGACGGAAGCATAAGCGTCGCTCGATTGGTCTTTCAGTGCGGTGACAGCGGCATTTGCGCCAGCAGCCGCCGCGATCGTGGCGCCGGCCTTTGCCTTGGTCGCGATTGCGTTGGCCGTTGCTTCGTCGGCAACGACGGCCTGGCTGATGTCTCGAGTCTCCTTGGACGCATAGTCGCCCTTGTGCGCGTTGTAATAGTTCGTGATTTCCTGGTCGGAGGCGGTCACGCCGGCGACCTGCTCGGGGCCGATGCGCGCAATTCGCAGCACACGCTGTTCTGGAACCATGTAGCGGCCGCGGTTGGAGGAATAATATTGCTGCAGGTCCGCGTCGGTCGGTTTGAGTCCTGCCTCGAAGGCCTGGATCGGGATTGCCGCAACTTCGCCCTCTCGCGATTCGAGCATCATCGCCGCGTAAGGGGTCGCCATTCCGACCGAGATTCGGGCATTCGCCGCCACCGGCGTCAGCAAGTACCGCTCCAACAGGCCGCCGGTGAGAACCTGGCGCACCTGCGCGTCCGTCAGGCGCTGTTGCGCTAGGAACGCCTGATAAGCCTGCTCGCTGAACTGGCCGCCCGGACCCTTGGTCTGCGGCATCTGTGCAATCTCTGCGTCGACCAGCCGCTTTGACAGCGGAAAGTGGAACTTCTCCGCAAAGGCGAGCATCGTCTTCTCGTCGATCAGCTCGCCGAGGATCGAATCGATGTCACCGATGATTGTCGAATAGTCCGCCTCGGGCTTTTCCTGCCGAACCTGCTGCAGTCGGCGCTGCATCGCGTCGCTCATCTCCTGCTCTGTGACCTGCTCGCCGCCGACCTTCGCGAGGGTGGAGCTGGTCATTCCGAATCCGAGATTGCCCGAGCCGAAGTTGGTCACTCCGGTGGAAGCGAATCCGATCAGTATCAGGACGAAGAAGATGGCGACGATGGCGGTGCCGACCTTCGTCTTCTGCAGCGCGCGGAGTGAGGAGAGCATGAGGTTCCTGAAGGCAGTTAGGTCGCCGCTTTAGGGACGAGCCTTGCAGGCATCAAGGCGGGGCAGCTAGTGGCCGGCGAAACTGGGGAGCAACAAGGACATATGAGAAAGCTCGTCGCCGGCAACTGGAAGATGCATGGCGTGTCCACGGACATTGCCGAGATCCAGGCGATCGCCGCTGCCTCCCGAAATTACCCTGGGGTGGACGTTGCCCTGTGCGTCCCGGCCATCCTGATCGAACGGGCATCGCGGGCCGTACCGGGCTTTGCCATCGGGGGCCAGGACGTACATCACGCCGACAAGGGCGCCCACACCGGGTGCACTTCGGCGCAAATGCTGGTCGACGCAGGCGCGGTGCTTACGATCGTAGGCCATTCCGAACGTCGCGAAGCGCACCGCGAGAGCGATACCGAGGTCAAGGCGAAGGCGGAGGCCGCGCTCGCCTGCGGCCTCAGCGTGATCCTCTGCGTCGGTGAAGTTCTCGAAGTGAGGGAGCAGGGTGCTGCGGTGGAGACTGTGATGTCGCAGCTGGAAGGCTCACTTCCCGCCGCGACGGAAGCGAAACTGTCGATCGCCTACGAACCTGTCTGGGCAATCGGCACCGGCAAAGTGCCGACGGCCCCCGAGATCGGCGAGATGCATGCTGCGATCCGCAAGCGCCTCCTCGAGCGTTATGGCGAGGAGGGCTCGAAGGTTCGAATTCTCTACGGCGGGTCGGTAAAGCCCTCGAACGCCGCCGAAATTTTTGGCGTTTTGGATGTCGACGGGGCGCTCGTCGGCGGTGCGAGCCTCAAGATGGTGGACTTCATGCCGATCGTCGCCGCGGCCGCCGCTGCCGGTTGATCGGCCGTTCAGTTCACAATCAGCGGCTTTGTGCTATGCACCCTTATCTAAAGATAGGGAAAGGATAAGATGCAACTATTTGTAGGGGCGCTTGTAGCAACCGCGCTGTTCGCTGCAGCGCAGGCTGGGATCACCGTTGGCATGCAAGTGACTGACCCGAGCGGCGGTGTGGTTGGAACCGTATCGGGCGTCAACGGAAGCAACCTGGTTATCAAGACGGACAAGCACGAAGCACAAATCCCGCGCTCGAGCTTCGCCCTTTCCAGCGGCAAGCTGCTGTTTGGAATGACGCAGGCCCAGCTCGACGCCCAAATTGAGCAGAGCTCGGCAGCCGCCAACGTGGCCATTGTGGCCGGCGCGAGAGTGAACAGCGTCGGTGGAGAGGCTGTCGGAACCATCGAATCAGTGGCCGACGGCAATGTCACCATCGCCCTGGTAGACGGCAAGAAGATCGCAATTCCGCAGGCGGGGCTGCGCGGCAATTCCGACGGCACCGTGACGATCGGCTATACCGCGGCCCAGCTTGAGGCGATGCTCCAGGGCGACGCAGCCGGGACGGACGCCGCCACCGCAAACACATCGGGCAAGTAAGTTTGGTTGAAAGGCGGCGTGGCGCCGACTAAGTGCCGGCGCGCCCGCCTTTTCACTGAGAGTTCGAAATGTTTGCATTCCTTCTGATCGTCCAAACGCTGATCGCGGTATCGCTGATTGCGGTCATCCTGATGCAACGCTCCGAAGGCGGCGGCCTCGGTGTCGGCGGAAGCTCCTCCGGTTTCATGACCGCCCGCGGAGCGGCGGATTTCCTCACGCGCTCGACGGCGGTCCTCGGCGGACTCTTCATCGTCCTGTCGATCGTCATGGCCGCAATCGCAGGCGCTAGCCGGCAGCCGACGAAGATCGATACCTCGCTCGCAAACTCGGCCGCGCCGCTCACTGCGCCGACGTCCGCCCCGCCTGCGACGCAGCAGCCGCGGCAAGAGCAAAAGCCCGGCGCTCCGGCGACCAATCCGCAGCAGAACCAACAGGCGCCGGCCGTTCCGCTCGCCCAATAAGCTTCATCCCCGAAAAAATTTCGCAGGCCGCTTGCGTCGGCGGCGTAAGTCCCCCTAAGCCTCGAATCCCATGGCGCGGTTCATTTTTGTCACCGGCGGCGTGGTCTCATCGCTCGGAAAAGGCTTGCTTTCCGCCTCGCTCGGGGCGCTCCTTCAGGCGCGTGGCTACAAGGTCCGCATCCGGAAGTTCGATCCCTATCTGAACGTCGACCCCGGGACGATGTCCCCGTATCAGCACGGTGAAGTCTATGTGACCGACGATGGCGCGGAAACCGACCTCGACCTCGGTCACTATGAGCGGTTCACCGGTGTCTCGTCGCGACAATCCGATAATATCACCACCGGGCGCATTTATCGCGACATCATCGCGAAGGAGCGGCGCGGCGATTATCTCGGAGCGACCGTCCAGGTCATCCCGCACGTCACCAACGCCATCAAGGAATTCGCGCTCGCCGATACCGACAGCTGCGACTTCGTGATTTGCGAGATCGGCGGCACTGTCGGGGACATCGAGAGCCTGCCCTTCATAGAATCGATCCGGCAACTGAGGAACGACATCGGTCGCGATCAGACCGTCAGCGTGCATACCACGCTCGTCCCGTGGATTGCAGCGGCTGGCGAGCTCAAGACCAAGCCCACCCAGCAGTCGGTCCGGGAGCTGTCTAGCCTCGGCGTTCAGCCCGACGTGCTGCTGTGCCGCTGCGATCGTCCGCTTCCGGAGAGCGAGCGCGAGAAGATCGCATTGTTTTGCAACGTGGCGAAGTCCGCCGTCATCCCGGCACTCGATGCGCGCAACATCTACGACGTGCCGCTCCAGTACCACGAAGCCGGGCTCGACGACGAAGTCCTGCGTGCGTTTCGGATCG
>DASQYQ010000258.1:0-3544 GCA_035639115.1 Sphingomicrobium sp.
GACGGCATCAACGGCGTGTTCGAAGCGCTTCGGCAGCGCCAGGGCCAGATGCGGTTCGTTCAGGTGCGTCATGAGGAAGCGGCTGCGTTCGCGGCCTGCGCCTATGCGAAATTCACCGGCAAGCTCGGCGTCTGCCTCGCGACATCGGGCCCCGGAGGAATCCATCTGCTCAACGGCATCTACGACGCCAAGCTCGACAACCAGCCGGTGCTCGCGATCACGGGCGCGCAGCACCACGACCTCATCGAGACCTACACTCAGCAGGACGTCGCGCTCGACAAGCTGTTCATGGATGCGACCGCTTACTCGGTGCGCGTGATGGGCCCCGCGCATGTCGAGGACGTGGTCGAGCAGGCGTGCCGGACCGCGCTCGCCTACCGCCAGCCGACTCACGTCATGATCCCGGTCGATTTCCAGTCGCAGGAGGCGAAGGACCGCTCCGAGCGCAATGTCGAGCATCACGTCTCCAACATCATGGCCCGCGGCGGCCAGCTTCCCGACGGCGAGATGCTGCAAAAGGCCGCCGACATCCTCAACCAGGCGGAGAAGCCCTTCATCCTCGCCGGTCGCGGATCGATCGGCGCCACGCAAGAGCTTCTGGCGGTCGCGGAACGCCTTCAGGCACCGATCGGCAAGCCCCTGCTCGGCAAGGAAGCGGTGCCCGACGAGAGCCCCTACACCACCGGTGGCGTCGGCCTTCTCGGCACCAAGCCGTCGCAGGGAGCGATGGAGGCCTGCGACACTTTGCTGATCGTCGGCTCGACCTTCCCCTATGTCGAATATTACCCCAAGCCGGGGAAGGCGAAGGCGGTGCAGATCGAGCTCGATCCCAAGCGGGTCGGAATGCGCTACCCGGTCGACGTCGGCCTGGTCGGCGACAGCAAGCAGGCGCTGTCCGAGCTTCTTCCGCTCCTCAAGAAGAACGACAGCAGCAAGTTCCTCGAAAGCGCGCAATCGAGCATGCGCCAATGGCGCGAGCTGATGAACGAGCGCGGAACGCGCACCGACACGCCGATGAAGCCGCAAGTCGTCACTCACGAGCTCAACAAGCTGCTCGCCGACGACGCCATCGTCATCACCGACAGCGGGACAATCACTGCAATGACCGCGCGCCACGTCGACATGCGCGGGAACATGCAGTTCAGCTGCTCGGGCACCCTCGCAAGCATGGCTTGCGGGCTGCCCTATGCGATCGGAGCGTCGATTGCGTATCCGAACCGGCAGGTCGTTGCAGTGGTCGGCGACGGCTCGGCGGCGATGTTGATGGGCGATTTCGTGACGCTGAGGAAATATAACCTCAACGCCAAGATCATCGTCATCAAGAACAACGCGCTCGGCCAGATCAAATGGGAGCAGATGGTGTTCCTCGGCAATCCCGAGTTCGGCTGCGAGCTCGAGCCGATCGACTTCGCCCGGGTCGCCGAAGGGTGCGGGATCAAGGCGGTCACGATCGACGATCCGGCGCGCTGCGGAGAACAGCTTCGCGAAGCGCTCGCGATGGCCGGCCCATGCCTGATCGAAGCGGTGGTCGATCCCTATGAGCCGCCGCTGCCACCGAAGATCGAAGCCAAGCAGGCGCTGCACATGGCCGAGGCGCTCGCCAAGGGCACGCCGCACGCGATGAAGACCGCGCTGACCCTGGCCTCCGATACGGTGCGCGAGCTGGTGTGATGGACGGCGAGCCTGGGCTCGCCACGCATGTGCCCGACGGGCAGGTGCTGCGTGAATGGGACCGTTATTCGGCGAATTCCGCTCGGGCGCTGAAATCAGACCTGGAGCGGGCGCTCGGCTCGTCGGTCGACTTCGGAGAGCAGGCAAGAGCGCTCTATGCGACCGATGCGTCCAACTACCGCCAGGTGCCTATCGGAGTCGTCGCGAAGCAGCGAGGAAGTGGTTGAGATGGTGCGCGCTCGACGCCGACACAGCCATCGTCGCCGACGGCTTCAGCTGCCGCGAGCAGATCGAGCTGAATGGCGGACGCCGCACCCTCCACCTCATCGAATTGCTCGGCGAGCGCGTCCAGTGATCAGCTTTCGATTGACGAGCGATAATTAATGCAACGCGGCGCCCCCTCCGCTCATTCTCGTTCGAAAGAGCGGAGGAGCGGGATAGGCGGTCGCAAGAGAACGGATGAGCAAGGTTCGCGCGAGCCGGCACGCTACGAGCCGCTCGACGTGCCCGCTCTGCTGCCTTTCTGGCTCGCCTGTCTGCTTGCCATTTCCATCGTCGGCGTTCTGGTCGCGATCTCGATCGGCTACCCGCTGGCGACGCACCAGGAATATCGAGGTCCGCTGAAGGCGCTTCCGCCAGCGCCGCGGCTCCAGACTGCGCCGGCCCGCGACCTCCAAGACTATCAGGCAGCGAAAGCTCAGGAGCTGAAAGGCTCAAGGGGCGGAGTCCCGATCACAGAGGCAATGAAGCAGACTGCCCGGCAAGGCTGGGGCCCGCCGAAATGAAGCTCGCGGTTGCGCTCCTCGGCCTGCTGCTGCTCGCTGGCCCGGCGGATTCGGCAAACCCATCCGCATTCGCAAGCCTCGCCTTTCGGCAACACCCGGGCGCGCTGCTTCCACTCAACGCCCAATTGGTCGACGCAACGGGACAGCCGCAGACTCTCGGGAAGGCGCTCGCCGAGCGTCCTGGAGTGCTCGTGCTCGAATATCTGCGCTGCAAGAATCTATGCGGTCTTGTGCTGACCGGCGCAGTCCGAGCGATCGTTGCCGCCGGATTGATGCCCGGCCGCGACATCGACCTCATCGCCATCAGCATCGATCCTCGCGACACCGCTCGCGATGCCGCCGCAGCGCAGGCGATATATTCGCTGCGCCTTCGCGCTCCGGCCGGCGCTCGCTTCTTCACGGCCGCTCCGGGGCAAGTTCGAGCAATCGCGTCGGCCGAGGGCTTTCCGTACCGCTACGACAGGCGCAGCGACCAGTTCCTCCATCCCGCTGGGTTCGTCGTGACGACGCCCGATGGCCGCATCTCTCGCTACATGCTCGGGCTAAGCCCGAAGCCGGCCCAGCTGAGGCAAGCCGTTGCCGAAGCGGCGCTCGAGAAAGTCTCGCCACCCGCGCATCCGATCCTCTGCCTGTGCTTCGGCTACGATCCCGACGAAGGCTCGGTCGCCGCCTTGACCTGGCAGCTCGTCCGAATCGTCTCGCTCATGATCGTGCTGGCATGCGCGGCGCTGATCGGCTTCCTCTCACTTCGCCGAAGGTCAGCGTAGATGGACGGCCTTCCGCTCTGGCCGGAGACCGCGAGCGCATATGCGAGCCAGGTCAATTTCCTGTTCGCAAGCCTGGTCGTGATCGCGGCGCTCACGACCGGCCTCGTCTTCTTCCTCATGCTCTTCTTCGCCAACAAGTACCGGCACGGCAGCAACGCCGACCGCAGCGGCACGACCAAGAAGACATGGCGGTTCGAGGTCGCCTGGACGGCGGCGACTCTGGTCATCTTCGTCGGGCTCGGCGTGTGGGGCGCAAGCATCTACGTGCATCTCTACAATCCGCCGGCGAACGCTCTGCAGATATTCGTCGTCGGCAAGCAG
>DASQYQ010000259.1:0-7001 GCA_035639115.1 Sphingomicrobium sp.
GCTCGCCATAGCCGGCGAGCCGCCCGTCATCGAATTGCATCAACGCATACCCGATCAGCATTCCGACGACGACGATCGCGAAACCGGCCCACCAGCCGAACCAATTGGCGAAGATTGGGCACAGGATCTGCGAGCCGATCGAGCCGACGTTGATGCCCATGTAGAATATGGTGAAGCCGGCATCTCGCCGCCGATCCCCCTGCTTGTAGAGAGAGCCCACAATCGTCGAGATATTCGGCTTGAAGAAGCCATTGCCGATCACGATCAGACTCAGCGCGAACAGCATTAGCGTCAGGTAGAAAGGCGACCGCTCCGCGCCTGGCTTGAAGTCTTCCTTAGCGACGGTCGATGCGATCTGACCCGCTGGCGTAAGCAGCTGCACCGATCCGTCCGGCATTCCATGGATCTGCAGCTTATGGCCGTTCTCGACGACCCACTGCCTAGTGTCCGTTGAATCGAGCAGGGACGCGCCGCGATCGACCTGAACCTCATAGAGATGACCGCCAATCGTTGCGTAGGGCTTGGCCTGGTCGCCGCCGAAGCAGAGCAGAAGGTAGCCGGCGGCCATCACCAGGGCGCCCCACTTCACCGACCGCTTTGAGCCGAGATAATAATCCGCGAGCCAGCCGCCGATGACCGGCGTAAGATATACGAGGCTGAGATAGCCCCCAACGATGCCGCTCGCCTGATACTGCTCGAGGAGGAAGTGCTTGACGAGATAGAGCACGAGCAGCGCCCGCATGCCGTAGAAGCCGAATCGCTCCCACATCTCGACTGAGAAGAGCCGCGCCAGCTGACGCGGATGGCCCATCCAGCTTTTCTCGTCGGACGGATCCACGTGCGTAATATCAGGCGAAGACGGCGCTTCTGCGCCGGGCGTGTCGACCATCAAATTCTCCCCTTCGCGCTGCAAGGCGCAAGGGCGTGACCGTAACGAGCAAAATGCGCTTGTGAAGCGGATTGTTGGCGAGTGCCGCGCCCTCTATTTGCCGCGCGACATGCTGAACGATAACTCATCCGCCCTCTCCCTCCTCGAAACCCGTCGCTCGGCGAAGCCGCGCGACCTTGTTGGCCCCGGCCCGACTGCTGCGGAGCTCGAGCGGATCTTCACCATTGCAGCGCGCGTCCCCGATCACGGGCAACTGACGCCGTGGCGGTTCATCACCGTTGGCAAGGATCAGCGCGATGCGTTCGGCGCACTGCTGCAGGAGGCGCTCGAGCAACACGATCCGGCTGCCACCGGCGCACACCGCCAAAAGGAAGAGGACTTCTCCCATTATGCCGGGCAGCTCGTCGTTCTTGTCTCCGCGCCGGTGCAGGATCACAAGATTCCGGTGTGGGAGCAGGAGCTGTCGTGCGGCGCCGCTGCGATGAACTTGCTGCTCGCTTCGCACGCGCTAGGCTATGTGGCCGGCTGGGTCACAGGCTGGCGAACCTATTCGGAGCGGGTACGACAGGCATTCTGCGGGACTGGCGAGCGGATTGCCGGCTTCATGTTCATCGGCCACGCGGGCCGCGGGATTGAAGACCGACCACGTCCGCATCTATCTGACGTCGTAACCTCTTGGTCCGGCGCTTGAACTTCCCGCGAGACGGTGTATTATGACACCATGACGCTCGGCAAGCAGCATGAGAAACCGGTCTACGTCCGCCTTCGCGAGACCATCGCCGACGCGATCCTCGCCGGCAAGTATGGGGACGGCGATCCTCTTCCCTCCGTCCGAGCGCTTGCCGCGGAGGAGCAGGCGAACCCGCTGACCGTCGCCAAGGCGTACCAGGGTTTCCAAGACGAGGGCCTGATCGTCGTAAAGCGCGGCGTCGGCATGTTCGTCGCCGCGGGCGCAAGGGCGCGCCTCAGCGACAGCGAGCGCAATCGGTTCCTCAAGGAGGAATGGCCGCAGATTCGGGCTCGAATGAAGCGCCTCGGAATCGATCCCTCCGAGCTTCTGGATCGCGAACGGGCCTAGTATTCCTGCGAAAGCGGGAATCCAGTAGCGACAACCGCGTGGAAACGCTGGTCCTTCCCTTCAACGACAACAGCGTCGCCGAAGCCGCACGGCTGATCCTGGCAGGCGAGCCGGTCGCTGTGCCGACGGAAACGGTCTACGGCCTCGCCGCTGACGCGACGAACGCGGAAGCGGTTGCTCGCATTTACGAGGCCAAGGGGCGGCCGAGCTTCAACCCCCTGATCGTTCATGTTCCCGACCTCGCGGCAGCCCAGCAGATCGGCGAGTTCAGCGACGAAGCCCTGGCATTGGCGAAGCAATATTGGCCAGGCCCGCTGACGCTCGTCGTTCCGCTGCGATCCGGTTCGCCGGTTGCCTCCCTTGTCACCGCTGGACTGCCGACCGTTGGCATCCGCGTGCCGGATCATTCCGCCATGCAGTCGCTATTGCGCCGGATCGGCCGTCCCCTTGCTGCGCCCTCCGCGAATGCGAGCGGCGCAATAAGCCCCACGCGAGCCGAGCATGTCCTAAAGAGCCTGGGCGGCCGGATCCGGCTCATCATCGACGGCGGCTCAACCAAGCGAGGGATCGAATCCACCATCGTCGCCGCGACCGGCGGACCGGTGCGGCTCTTGCGCCGAGGCCCCGTCGAAGTGGTCGCCGAAGCGACCTCCGGCTCGACGATCGAGGCGCCGGGTCAGCTCGCGAGCCACTATGCACCGTCGAAGCCGCTGCGGCTTGGCGCCATCTCAGCCGAGGCGGGCGAATATCTGATTGGCTTCGGTCCAATCGAAGGTGACGCGAGCCTCAGCCGCTCCGGCAATCTGATCGAAGCCGCTTCACGTCTATTCGACCTGCTTCACCGAGCCGACGAATCGTCGAGTTCGAAGATTGCGGTTGCGCCGATAAGTGAGACTGGTCTGGGTGCGGCGATCAACGACCGGCTATACCGCGCAGCAGCGGATCGCCACTAAAGCAAAAGGGGCGGCGCAAGGCCGCCCCTTCCCCTGTTTGCAAATTGTGAATCGCACGAGGCCGCGTTCGAGGAAAGCCGCTATCGGCGGTAGCCCGCGCTTTTAGGCCTGCGCTGTGGCCGATTTGACACGCGCTTGGAAGCTCTTCCTCAGCTTCTGCAGCTTGGGGGGGATGACGGCGAGGCAATAGGGATTTCGCTGTCCCTCACCGGCCCAATAATGCTGGTGGTAATCCTCGGCCGGCCACCATTCGCCCGTCGGTTCAACGGTGGTCACCACGCTTTCGTGATGGGTGACGTTCGCACGAGCGATCGCTTCACGGGCCTTGCGCTCCTGCTCCGTATTCTGAGGAAAGATCGCCGAGCGGTATTGGGTACCGATGTCGTTGCCCTGTCGGTTCAACTGGGTCGGGTCGTGGGTGGCGAAGAAAATGTCGAGCAGATTGTCATAGCTGAGCTCGTCCGGATCGAAGGTGATTCGGATCGCTTCAGCATGGCCAGTATCCCCTCCACAGACCTGCTTATAAGTCGGATTTGCCGCAAGGCCGCCGGTATAGCCGCTTTCGACCTTTTTGACGCCAATCACGTCGAGGAAGACCGCTTCGGTGCACCAGAAGCACCCGCCGGCGAGAACCGCGACTTCTTCGGCCATTTGTCCGCTCCTTCAGCTGTGCAGCGGAGATAGGCTCGCTCAGCTTTGTTTGTAAGACGCCTTGAGGCTGGCGAGCTCGAGGCGCTTGCCGACCCATTCGGAAAGCTCGTCGAAGTCCAGGGGCTTGTCGAAGACGATGCCGGCACGTCGGTCGGAGTACCAGCGGACCTCGCCCTTCGTCGGACGAAGGCTTTCGACGACGACGATGACCTTCTTGCCGACGCAATATTCGTCGATCGGCTCGACCTTCATCCCCCCGAGCGAAATGTCGTGCACGTCGACGGTGTAATAGACCTTACCGACCCGGACGGACGCCTTGCATTGGATCTCGAGTCGCGGCGGCCGCGGACGGAAGCCGAGCCGCGGCTTGCGGCCCGCCAGGAGCTCGCCGAGGTCAACGTTCTGATCGAACTTGAAACCAACCATGTCGTCGCGGGTCCACACGACCGTCGCCGGGATCTTCTCGGAAGAGACCTCCACCTGCACATGATCGCCCACCTGCGGCACGTTGCTGACGAGCGCCATGATGCCGCCCGCAGACATGTTCTTGATCCGGATGAGCTGCTGGCTGCCACTGTTATCGACCAGCTTCCCGATGCGCAGCATCGCGGAGATTCGTTCTTCTTCGCGGCGCTCGATCGGACGGGGCACGGCCGTCGACAAGGAAACCGTGGTCGATTCGAAGGCCGCATCGGTCCCCGAAGAGGACCCCGCCGACTTCCTGCGGATCAGCGATGTGAACATGTTCTCCAGAGCGCCCTCTTCCAGCGCAAAATTAGCGCCAAAATGGGACTTTATGGACAGCCTAGTTAAAAGAGCGTTTCATGCGATTGAAATGAACCGCGGTTGCGGCTTAGTCCGGTCCGGGGAGAACTGCTGATGTCGCAGCCGCGATTGCTGCTGATCGATGACGAGCCGACGCTGGCGGAATTCCTTGCCAGCGCGGCCGAGGAAAGCGGCTTCGAGCCTGTGATTACCGAGCATGATTACGAGTTCCGCGAAGCTTTTCTCGCGCGAAAGCCCGAGATGGTGGCACTGGATCTCGGGATGCCCGGTATGGATGGAGTGGAGCTGATCCGCTTCCTCGCCGACCAGGATTATTCGGCACCGGTCCTGATCGTCAGCGGCTTCGACCGAAGGGTGCTCGAATCCGCGTTCCGCCTCGGCGAGGCGCTCGGGCTCACGATGGTCGGCCCGGTGGAAAAGCCGGTCCGCTTTGAGGTTCTCGAAGAGATGTTGAGCCGATTGAAGGCCACCCTTCCGCAGTGAGCGAGGTTAGCGACGATCGGCTGCTCGGCGCTCTCTCGAGCGCCCTTCAGCACCAGCGCCTCCATATGCTCTACCAGCCGAAAGTCAGGCTTCGCGATGGTTCACTGGTCAGCGTCGAGGCGCTCGTAAGGTGGGAGGACCCCGAGCTTGGACGTGTGCAACCCTCGCGATTCATTCCGATCGCGGAGGAACACGGCCTTATCGACGAGCTCACGCAATGGGGATTGAGAACCATCCTCAGGCAATGGCTCGACTGGTGCGATGAAGGGATCGATACCTCCATCGCTTTCAACATCTCTGCGCTCAGCCTCCAGCACCTGGATTTCCCTGACCTCGTCGAGCGGATGTGCCGGGGACTGGAAGTTCCAACGGATCGCCTCGTGCTCGAACTCACCGAAGGCGCGACGCAACCGCTAGTGAAACTGATGGACACGCTCACCCGCTTCCGAATCAAGGGAATCGGGCTGGCGATCGACGACTTCGGGACGGGCTATTCCTCGCTGATGCAGCTTCGCCAGCTCCCGTTCACCGAGGTCAAAGTCGACCAGGCTTTCGTCGCGGACGTCGCTCGATCGCGCGACAGCAAGTTGATAATCCAGGCCATCGCGGACCTTGCCCACGGCTTGGGGCTTACGGCCACCGCGGAGGGCGTTGAGACGGTCGAGCAATTGAGGGCGATAGCCGAGCTGGGCTGCGATGTTGCCCAAGGTTATCTTATCTCCGAGCCGCTCGAAGCGGACACGCTCGGATCATGGAAGAAATCATTCAGGCGCCAATGGCCCAAGCTGATGACCGACGAGCCGCTCGCGCTATGGGCCGACGTCGAAGCGGATGCCCTGGGCGAGGGGTAATTCGCTACCGTAATTGATGGTATTGGTCTGGCGCCGCATGTAGGCGCGCCACGCGTCCGATCCGCTTTCGCGCCCTCCGCCCGTCTCCTTCTCGCCGCCAAACGCGCCGCCAATCTCGGCCCCGGAGGTGCCGATGTTCACGTTGGCAATCCCGCAGTCCGACCCACTTGCGGCGGTGAACCATTCGGCTTCGCGCATGTCGTTGGTGAAAATGGCCGAGGAGAGGCCCTGCGGAACGCCGTTATTGAGCGCGAGCGCTTCCCCGAATTCCTTGTATCGGAGGACGTAGAGGATGGGCGCGAAGGTCTCCTTCAACACCGGCCCCTCCTGCGACTTCATCTCGACGATGGCAGGCCGGGCGTAATGACCGCCGGGGACAGCGTCGACACGCTGGCCGCCCGAGATCGAACCCTCCTGTTTCTTCGCGGCCTCGAGCGCCGATTGCATTCCATCGAAGGCGGCTTCGTCGATCAATGGACCGACAAGCGTGTCGCCATTGCGAGGGTCGCCGACCCTCACAGCACCGAACAGATGCTTCAGGCGCTCCACAAGCACGTCGGCAACGCTTTCGTGGACGATCAGCCGGCGCAGCGTCGTGCAACGCTGCCCGGCCGTCCCCACGGCGGAAAAGAGAATGCCGCGCTCGGCAAGTTCGAGATCGGCCGACGGGCAGACAATAGCCGCGTTGTTCCCGCCCAGTTCGAGGAGGGCACGGCCGAAGCGCTTGGCGACAACGGGCGCGACCATTGTCCCCATCTTTGTCGAGCCGGTTGCCGAAACCAGCGCTATTCGGCTGTCGCCCGCGAGCGCCTCGCCAATCTCTCGCTCTCCGTGGACGAGCTGCACGAGGCCATCGGGAGTCGCACCGAATCTGCGTCGCGCTCGGCGAACCAGCTGCATGACCAGCTCGGCGCACAGAGGCGCCTTCTCGCTCGGTTTCCAGATCACAGGATCGCCGCAGACGAGCGCTAGAGCGGCGTTCCACGCCCACACGGCGACCGGGAAGTTGAAGGCGCTGATGACGAGCACCGGCCCGAGCGGATGCCATTGCTCCATCATCCGGTGATCCGGCCGCTCACTCGCGATAGTCAGTCCGTGAAGCTGGCGCGAGAGGCCGACCGCGAAGTCGCAAATGTCGATCATCTCCTGCACCTCGCCGAGGCTCTCGGCCATGATCTTGCCCGCCTCCAGCGTGATCATCTTGGCGACGACCGGCTTTGCCTCCCGGAGCTCCTCGCCGAGCAATCGGACAAGCTCGCCGCGGCGCGGCGCGGGCACGTTCCGCCAGCTCTGGAACGCTTCTGCAGCCC
>DASQYQ010000260.1:0-7418 GCA_035639115.1 Sphingomicrobium sp.
CGGGCAGGTTGAAATTGTCCTTGAACGGCATCTCGAGAGTCATCGAAACGCAGCCGTAGCGCTCGGCCAGCTGAGTCGTCGACATGCTCATGTTGGCTTGGCCGGCCGCGGGGATCTCATAGCCCTGCTCACGCTGGAAATCGGGCGAGATTCGCTCGAGCGTCTCGCCGAACAGCTCGAACAATTTCTGCTGGCGGTCGGTGATCGACGGGATGCCCTCGAACCCGGCGAGGAAATTGGCGGGTATGGCCTCGTCGCCGTGGACGTCCATCGCGAAGTCGACCCCCGTCTCGTCCATCGCATTGCGGACGCACAGGACCTCCGGGCTTCGCTCGGCGGTCGGCGAATGCCATTCGCGGTTGAGGTTCGCGCCGACTGCGTTGGTGCGAAGATGACCGCGGCGCGAGCCGTCCGGATTCATGTTCGGAACGACCCGGAAGGTGCATTCCTTGCGGAGCACCCGGGCGATCGGATCATCATCGTCGGTGAGCTTCTCGAGCGCTCCTTCCATCCACCACTCGGCCATGGTCTCGCCCGGATGCTGGCGCGCGTAGAGCCAGACGTTGAGTGGCCCGTCGCCGATCATGAGGCAGTCGAGGTCCTGTCCGTCGAGGCTCTTGCCGAGCGACTTGTAGGAAACGCCCTCGAGCGCCGCGGTCTGAGTCACGAGATCGTGATGCCGCTCCATCGAATAAGGGGCGAAATAAGCGATCCAGACGACGTCCTGCGGAGGCGTGAGCTTCATCGTCAGAACGCCGTCCGAATAGGTCGAGTCTTGGATCCGGATCCATTCCTCGCGGTCGAGGCTCATCACGCCTTTGTAGTCGGGCCAGCCGTTGGGATAGGCGGAGCCCGCGCAGTTCACTATCCGAAGCGTCACTTCGCGACCGGCGGCGCCGGACAGGCGGAAGTAGAACCACTGGTAGAAATCGCTCATGTGGTCCTTGGCGATCTCAAGGTCGACGCTGTCGCCGCCTTGAGTGACGATGCGAACATTTCCGGCGTCGAACGAACTCGAAATATTGAGTGCCATGCGCTTCCACTCGGCTGCTGGGTCGGGTCGCGGCGCCTGATAGCCGAATTCGGCAGGCCCGCAACCTCAGGCGGCTTGGCAGGCAGTCGAGTCCTCGGCTAGCGCCTGGGAATGAACAAAGTCCCAGTGCTCGTGACCGGCGGTGCCGGCTACATCGGAAGCCATGCAGTCCTTGCCTTGAGGGATTCGGGATGGCCGGTGGCAGTGATCGACGACCTCTCGAACGGTACGCGCGAGGTGGTTCCAAAAGACGTTCCATTTTACGAGGGGAACATCGCCGACCGCTCGCTCGTCGACCGCATTATCCGTGAGCAGCACATCCAGGCGATCATGCATTTCGCAGGATCGATCGTAGTCCCCGAGTCGGTCGAGCATCCCCTCAAATATTATGCGAACAACACGCTCGCCTCGCACGCGCTGATCTGCGCGGCGGTCGAAGCCGGGGTTAAGCACATCCTCTTTTCATCGACTGCAGCGACCTACGGCGAGCCGGAGCGAGTCCCCATCGACGAGGAGGATCCCAAGGAGCCGATCAATCCGTACGGAGCATCCAAGCTGATGACTGAGCGGATGCTTGCGGACGCATCTGCGGCGCATCCGTTCAACTATGGTGCGCTCCGCTACTTCAATGTCGCCGGCGCCGACCCGAAAGGCCGCACCGGGCAGTTGGGCAAGGGCTCAACGCACCTCATCAAGGTCGCGTGCGAAACGGCGGTCGGAAAGCGCGACAGGATCGCAGTGTACGGGACCGACTACGAAACAGCCGACGGCACCTGCATTCGCGATTACATTCACGTCAGCGACCTCGCCGACGTCCACGTGGCCGCATTGGAATGGCTGGTCGAGCATCCGGGCGAGAACCTGGTGATGAACTGCGGTTACGGCAAAGGCCTGTCGGTTCTGGAAGTGCTCGACGCCGTCGATCGCGCGAACGGTTCGCCGATCGAACGTGTGATGGAGGGCCGCCGAGCCGGCGATCCTGCGGAGCTGGTAGCCGGCAATGCGCGCCTGCTGTCGACCCTGACATGGCGCCCGAAATACGCCGACATCGATACGATCGTCGGCGACGCCCTGTGCTGGGAGCGAAAGCTCGCCGGCGAAGCCTAAGCCTCGACTTCCTGCCGTTCGTCCAGAGCCCTCCGAACGCGCGCCGCGAGCAATTGACGCGAATAGGGCTTGGCCAGAAGGTTCACCCCGGCATCGAGACGGCCGCCGTGGACGATCGCATTCTCCGTGTAGCCGGAGGTGAACAGCACCGCGATTGACGGCAGGCGTTCCTTCGCCTTGCGCGCGAGTTCCGGGCTCCGCAGGGGTCCCGGCATCACGACATCGGTGAAGAGCAGGTCGACCTTCACTCCACTTTCGAGGATCGGGAGAGCGCTCGACGCGTCCTTGGCGGTGAGAACCTTGTAGCCGAGCTCCCTAAGCATCTCGGTGACCGTCGCGCGGACCTCCTCATCGTCCTCAACGACCAGGATCGTTTCCGAACCGCCGCCTGCCTCGACCAGCGCCGGCCCGGCGGCCTGGTCTTCGTCCTGATGGACGCGCGGCAGGTAGATCTTGATCGAGGTTCCCTGGCCGACCTCGCTGTAGATCTTCACATGGCCGCCGGACTGTTTGACGAATCCGTAGACCATCGACAGGCCAAGCCCGGAGCCCTTGCCCTCGGGCTTGGTGGTGAAGAAGGGCTCGAACACCTGCTCGACGATCTCCGGAGGAATCCCGGCGCCGGTGTCGGAGACCGCGATCATCACATATTGACCCGGCCTGACGTCCGAATTCTCTGCCGCATATTCGGGATCGAGATGCGCGTTGCGGACTTCGATGGTCAGCTTGCCGACGCCGTCCATGGCGTCGCGGGCATTGATCGCGAGGTTGAGAATCGCGTTCTCGATCTGCGTCGAATCGACGAAAGCGTTCCACAGGCCTCCGGAAACGACCGCTTCGATTTCGATCGCTTCGCCGATGCTTCGGCGCAGAAGGTCTTCCATCCCCGCGACGAGCCGGCCGATATTGACCACCTTCGGTTCGAGCGGCTGCCGGCGACCGAAAGCGAGCAACTGGCTGGCAAGCTTGGCTCCGCGCTGGACTCCGCCCATCGCGTTGGCGAGGCGTTGCTCGGCGCGCGGGTTGTTGGGCACGTCCGAGGCAAGAAGCTGGAGGTTGCCGGAAATGATCTGAAGCAAATTGTTGAAGTCGTGCGCGACTCCGCCGGTAAGCTTGCCGATGGACTCCAGCTTCTGCGCCCGCTGAAGCGCGACTTCGGCAGCGCGACGTTCCGCGATCTCCTCGACCACGCGCGCTTCTAGGGTTTCATTCAGCTCGCGAAGCGCGGCTTCGGCATGCTTTCGCTCGATGACCAGCGCAGCGGTCTGGGTAATCAGCTGAACCAGCTCGAGATCGCCTTCGACCGGCTTCCGCCGTTCGCGGTGATACATTGCGAACGTGCCGAGGACCCGGCCGGAGCCCGAGCGAATCGGAATCGACCAGCAGGCGCTAAGGCCGTGTTCGAGCGCGAGATCCTTGAAGTCCGCCCACAGCGGATCGGTCGCGATGTCGGAAACGAACACCGGCTTCCCGGTCGCCGCCGCAGTCCCGCAAGAACCGACATTGGGACCGATTTCGATCCCGTTGATCGCCTCGTTGTACGCGTCCGGCAGGCTTGGTGCCGCTCCGCGAAGCAGGCGTTTTCCACTTTTGTCGAGGAGGAGGATCGAGCCGATGATGCCCGAATCGGAATGCTTCTCGACGGTCCGGATCAATCCTTCGAGCGCGCTTTCGAGCGGCTGATCGAGGATCGCCTGCTCGAGCACCTCATTGTGTGCGATTCGAAGCGCCTCGCTGCGCTTGTGCTCTGTGACGTCGTAGCCTTCGATGAAGATGCCGCTGACCTTGCCCTCGGAATCGATCATCGGCTGGTAGACGAAGTCGACGAACCGCTCCTCGTGCGTTCCACCGCTGCGATGAAGCCTGACCGGCACCGCTCGCCCGACGTAGGACTCGCGTGAACTTGCGACCTTGTTGAGCAGGTCGATGAATCCCTGGTCCGAGACCTCGGGAAGCGCCGCCGCGACGGTCTTGCCGACGACATCGCGCCCGCCGATCAGATCGAGATAGGCGCGGTTCGCCATCACGAACTTGTGGTCAGCGCCCTCGACCAAGGCAGTGAAGCCGGGCGCCATGTTGAACATCTGCTGGAGGCGTTCGCGTTCACCGATCACTTGCTTTTCGGCGCGAACCTTGGCGGTCGTCTCGACGACGATCGCGATCACGCCAGCCGGCCTTCCGTCTTCGTCGAGGACCCGCGAATAATCGAGGTTCATCCACACCGGCTCGGCGCTTCCGTGCCGCTCGAGCGCCAGCTCCTGGTCCTGGAAGGACAGGCTCTCCCCGCCGTGGAACACCTTTTCCATCACGTTTCGGTTCCAGTCCGCGGCTTCCGGCCAGGCGTCGAGCACGTCCATGCCTAGGATCTGCGGATGCCTTCCGCCGGCGAACCGGGCGTAGGCATCGTTGTAGATCATGACGCCCTTGTCGCCCCACAGGGTCACTATCGGCACGGGTGACTGAAGGATCAGCGCGGCGGTCGTCTTCACGACCTCGGGCCATTCCTCGATGGGGCCGAGCGACGTTTTCGACCAATCCAGCTCGGCAATGAGACCGCCAAGCTCGCCCGAGGCTCCGAGGAAGCCGGGGCGGATGACGAGTGTTGTTACGCTTTCCAGAACTGAACTCCCCCCCAAGGGTTTGCGGGAACAAGCAATTTAAGAACGCTTCAGTTCCAATCCAGTGCCGCGAACGCTCATTCCTGTCGCACCAGCACGGTCGTCGGCTTGCCGAGATGCTTGGCAAGCGCGTCAACGCAGCATCGATAGACGGCCCTTTGTTCCGACATGATCGAAAAGTTCGCTTCGGCGCGAATTTCGTAGTCGGAACGTCGAAGCTGTTCGACCGCCTGCCTCAACTCCGGTTCGTCCGGAGCAACGTCGCATGCGCTTAGACTGATGACGCGCGCCAGCTCGCGCGCCATTCGACTTCCTTCATCCCGCAGCAGAACCGCTGCCCCGCGAAGCGAATCGTCGTCCAGGGAATGTTCGCTGAGCAAGGCGAGATCGAGCAGTGCGCCGAGCGCAGCCGGCCACCCGGCGCCGGTGCCGACCGACTGGAAATAGATCAGCGACGGGTGATTCGAATGGCTTTGGCGGACCGTAGCGCACCAATCCCGGCCGTCCCGGAGGACGTCGATTAGTTCGCAGCGATTGCCGATCGCAGCGAACCGCTGCAGCAAAGTCACTGCCGAAGGGGGTTCGCCCGCTGAAGTGTTCAGCTTGATGATTCCGATATCGCGCTTGGAAACACTACCCTGGACTTCGAGCAAATAGGTGACCGCCATGGTCATCACTGCAAGCCCGCAAAAGCCGGCGCCCAAGACGATCCACCGGGCAAAGCCGGCCGGGTTGCTTTCCGACAGGCCGACGGTCACGAGCGAGCTTCCAACGATGTAGATCGAATCGAACAGGCTGTGCAGCGGCGGCTTGAAGTCGCTCCTTGCCGCATAGGCCATGAGGCCGAAGCCGAACGCCATGAGCGCCATCCAGGTGAAGAAGCAGAGCACGAGGACCAGCGGAGCGAACGATCCGGACAGGCCGTGCCGCCGTCCCCGAACGCCTTTCCATATCGGTAGAAGCGCCCACACGAGCCGCTTGGCGACGCGCAGCGATGCCCGGCTCCCTCCCGGGACGACGACCGTCTCGAAGACGTCGAGCAGGGTCATCGTCGCCAGAACCAGCCCGATGAGGAAGAACAGTGCGTCGAGCGTCATCGCGGCACAACGGTGCACGTGCCTCGAAGTGCCCGACAATCAGCTGTATCCCTTGACTTGCCCTGGGGCTCTCTCTAGGTGGGCCGCCGGTTCGAAAGACCAATCCGAAAACAAGAGATTAGACAACGAGGCAGGCGCCCGGCCATGAAGATTCGCAATTCACTCAAGTCGCTCAAGTCGCGCCACCGGGACTGCCGAGTCATCCGCCGCCGCGGGCGGACATACGTCATCAACAAGACGAATCGCCGGTTCAAGGCTCGGCAGGGCTAAGCTCTTGTTTCGCCGGGCGGATTGCGCGCGGCGGTCTCAACCCCCACATTGCCTCTTGGAAATCGGCCGGAGCGGCCGATCGGGTGAATCGCGTCAGCGCGGGTTCACATCCTTCGTCGTAGAAGGGATGTCGAGGAGTCGAGTAATGAAAAGGACCGCCATCAAGGTGCTGCTCGTCGGTGCCATCGCGCTGGGCGCGACGGCGGCCTACGCGGCTGCCCAGCCTGCGCAGAACCAGCAGTCTTCGCAGACTCCCAGAGGCTGGAGCTACGACATCAAGAATGGTCAGCGAGTTCCGAAGGGCAATCGAGTGACCAATCCGGACGGGAGCTGGCGCGAAGAGCTCAAGCAGGGCAATTGCGTGACCGTCAAAGAGAAGTCGGCCGCGGGCGAGTACAAGGAAACTCGCCAGTGCAATCAAGGCTGATCAGGGCCTCGCTTATTTCGAGAAGGTGAAGCTGCCTTTCGGCCGCTGCTTGATCTTGCACTCCGGAAGCCCGCTTCCCGGGACATCCTTGCAATCGCGCACCTGAGCGCTTCCGTCCGGCCCCGCGAAGACCGCCCAGTCGCGCGAGCTTCCATTGTCGTAGACGCAATGGGCCGTCCATTCGTCGAGGTTCTGCCAGGTTCCGACAAAGCCCGCGTCGGTGATCCGCTTGCAGCTGTAGCCGGCGTCGTAAATCGCGCGCTTGAGGCCGATCGCGAGATTGAAGGCGTCGAGCTGGTGAAGCTGCTTCTGCTCCTCGCTGACGACCCTGATCTGCGGCTGGTTCGCGGTCGGCTGGCTATTGTTGCACCCCGCGAGCGCCACCGACGTCAGCAGGATCATGCTCAGCGTCCGGGTCATCAGCTCCTCCTTAACCGCGGTAACGAATCTGGACGCGCTGGGCTGCAGCCTTAGCGCGATCCGTCGCCTCCTGGGCGTTTTCGCCACGGGCGAGCGCGACACCCATCCGGCGATTCTTAAGCGTGTTCGGCTTTGCGAAGATCCTGAGATCGACCGCTCGCCCGGGCGCTCCAAGCGCAAGTGCATCCGCAATTCCTTCAACCGAAAAGTCACTGCTCTCGCGGTCGGCGAGGATCACCGCCGATGCGGAAGGGCCAGCGAACTCGATCGACGGAATGGGAAGGCCGAGGACGGCCCTCAAATGAAGCTCGAACTCGTTCGGATATTGTGAGATGAGCGTGACCATGCCCGTGTCATGGGGGCGGGGGCTAAGCTCCGAGAAGATCGCCTGCTCGCCGCGAATGAAGAACTCGACTCCGAAGATTCCGTGGCCGCCAAGCGCAGTG
>DASQYQ010000261.1:0-8589 GCA_035639115.1 Sphingomicrobium sp.
GACCATCGGCATCGTGGTCGGCGGCGATCATTGCGCACCCAACGTCCTGGTCGTTGCAACTTCCGACAAGCAGGCCTTCCTGGAAGAGCTCAGAAGGCATCGCGCGGACGACTTCGGAATCACCGATTCCGAGATCCGCGCCCTGGAGAAGCAGCCCGGCCCAGCCGCTTCGTGGCAGGTCCAAGGTCCGCCAATGTCCGCGGACGGACGCGACCTCTACGTCGATCCCGCCACTGGGCTGATGGTGAACAAGACCATTGAACCCACGGGGCGGATTACGGAAGCGGTCCGCCCGCAGTTCGATGGCGCCATGGTCGTGGTCGAACGCAAGGCGTTGATCGGCCTCACCGTCACCCAGCTCGCCGATTATGCCGCGATCCGACTGCTGACCGGGGCCGATCCGGCGCATCTCGGCAATTCCGGCGCGCCGACCATTTTACATGTGCTGGAAATACCGATCGGCGGGACCGCACCGGTCACCATGACAAAGTGGGATTTCGCCTTCCTCAAGGGCTATTACGACGTGCAGCGGAATTCCCATAGTTCGGCCCAGCGCAGTGCGATCACGGATTCGATGACCAAGGACGTCCAGCGTCCCCAGCACTAGCCGTTCGAAGACTCATTTCGCCGGCCGAGCCGATAGCTCGAAGCCGAACAAGGCCGTTCCTAAGGAGGCTGACTACAAAAGCCGATACACGCATCATGGAGCGAGATGGGCTGACTGACTGACATGATTGGCTTGATCAGCGCCGCCGTTACGTTTGATGCCTAGCCCTTGTGCGCGTCCAGCGTGGCCACCTTGCGGCCATGCTCCCATAGCTCGCATTTGACCGGCTTCTTCTTGGCCTTGGCGATCATGATGGCTTCAGCATCGCCAGGCGCTTCGATCTCGTCGACTTGGGTGAAGTTGCCTCGATCATTGACGCAGTAAAGCCGATATTCTGGCATTCGCTCACACACCCCGGTGTGTCGAGGCTACGCGCAACGCGGCTTAAATCAGGCTAACATAGGTGAATCCAGGATCCGGCTGGACTCCGCGCTCCCGCGGCAAAAGTGGGCGCGCGCAAAAGGGGCACCCGAACCCCGGGCGCCCGTTCCGAATCGGCAATTCGTAAGCGACTATTTGTTGGTCGTGGCGTTGGCCGTGGCGTTCACGTCGGTGACGCCCGTGTTGGTCGTCGCGTTCATGTCCGTCGCATTCATATCAGTCGCGTTCATGCCCGTGGCCGCGTTCATGGTTGCGCCGGCGTTGAGATTGGTTCCGGCATTCGTGGCCACGTTGGTGGCGGCAGCGTTATTCGCGTTGTTGTTATTGCTGCACGCAGTGAGAGCGGCGATGGCGGCTGCAGTCAGTGTGATCCGGGTCTTCATGTTTGGCATCCCTCGCAATTATCGAGCGGCGCAACAGCGAACCGCGAGCGCAACGGTTCCCAATGTTGATCGATATAATGGCCGTTGGGGCCGGAACCTGCGTCGCGGTCCGGCCATTACATAGCCCACCCCTCACCCGCAAGGAGAGCGATATGGCGAGGGCAAAAACTTCGACCGATCACGACGAGATCCGCAAATGGGTCGAGAAGCGCGGCGGCCATCCCGCCGTGGTTGCCGAGACCGAGGATAACCGCCAGACCGGCGGTCTGCTTCGGATCGATTATGATGAGCCAGGAGGCAAGGACGACACGAGGCTGCACCGGATCAGCTGGGACGAGTTCTTCCGCATTTTCGATGCAGCGGGATCGCGTTCCGCCACGACCGGGAGGACGACAGCCGCTTTAGCAAGTTCGTCCAGGACGAGTCGGCAAACAGCTAGCGATCTGCAGCCTCGGGCTAGTTTTTGAGCGCTTTCACGGCGGCGAGCGTGCGCTCGACGTGCTCGCTTGGATCCATGTTCGTGTAAGCCATCACGATATTGCCGTGCCGATCGATCACATAAGACGTGCGATTCGCATATTCCGGCTTCTGCTTGAGGACTACATCATAGGCCTGGCGGACGTCCGCGTTGGCGGTCGCCACCGGAAACTTGTTTCGACATTCCTTGACCGAGAATTGCTGTAGCGTCGGCAAGTCGTCGGCCGACATTCCGACGAGAGAAGCGCCCATTTTCTTGAACTGGGCGGCCGCGTCACTGAAAGCATGAGCCTCTGCAGTGCACCCGCTCGTGAACGCCTTGGGGAAGAAATAGAGCACCAGCGGCCCGTGCTTGAGCTGGTCGGCGAGATGAAGCTTGAACGGTTTGCCGGCGACTGCGCCGGTCGTCGTGAAATCGGGCGCCTTGGTTCCGACCGGAAGCTCGGCAAGAGCGGGCGAGCCGATGAAAGCGGCGGCGACGGCGGCGAAAATCAACTTGCGCATTCGACTTCTCCCCAGGGAAACTGACAAGCGCGTAGGTGGCGCCCTTAGCCCTCGGGGTTCAAAAGTGCGAGCGTAAGTTGGTCACGGCAACCCGCGAAGAACAGGTCGAGGCCCGTGGAGAATGGTCCGCTTGGTTGGACATAGTCGAAAAGGGTGAGGCTCGAGCGGAGCTTGAGCGCATCGATGGCAGAGAAGATCTGCTCGGCGGACCGTCGTCGGGCCCATGGGAGGAGAGTCCCCAGGCAGTCCTCGAGACGCGTTTGAAGCAGCGGATGGTCCAGATACGCCTTCGCCTCACCGAAAGAGGCGATGCCATAGAATTTTGCGGTGGGACTGCGGCCGAGCTCGGCTAGCTGGGGGAAGACGAACCACATCCAATGGCTCTGCTTCTGCCCGGCGCGAAGCTCGGCAAGCGCAACGTCGATAATGCCCTGCTGGGCATCGACGAATCGCTGGAGGTTGTAGGGTTCGGCCACCCGGGCATGTAGGACTGCCGCCCGCGGCTGGGAAAGAGCGGCTCGCGCCTAGTTTGCGGGCGCGAGCAGCCCTGCGAGGACGTAGAAGAGGATCATCACCGGTCCGGTCAGAAGCGTTGCAGCGATGAAGCCAAGGCGGATGATCGTCGGGTCGACGCCGGTGTAGTCGGCGAGGCCGGCGGCGACGCCCATGACCTTGGCGTCGCCGCGGTTGATCAGGAAACGTCCGTTCATTTCTGTTTCCCTTGTTGGAATGGGCTCAAGCGATCGGCAGCGAAGTAGCGGCCGAGACGAGCAGAAGCGCGGAAATGAATGCGCCGGCGAGAATGGTCGCAGTTTCGCGAGCCGAAGTGAACGAAGCAAACATGGTCAAACCCCTTTGGCATTTGTTGGTCGAGCCCTTGAGTGGGCCCGTGCCATCATCAATGCAGGAGGCGTGCCAAATGCGAAAAGTCTTTATTTTTCAGTAGCAGCAACAACAGACACGGCGGGAAGCCGTTATTATCCGCCGCAAATTGGCAAATTTCGCCACGCGGTTTCTGCTAAGATCGGAGTAGCTGTCCGGAATCGGACATAGGCTACACTTGTAGCGCCCGCAATCGGTCAGCTCGACGTGGTGTTGCCGCCGTCGGGATGAAGGACCTGCCCCGTCATGTAGCTTGCGTCCTCGCAGGCGAGGAACAGGAAGCAGGGCGCTACCTCGTTCGGCTGCCCGGGGCGGCCCATCGGGGTGTCCTTGCCGAATTCCGGGATCTTCTCCTTGGGCTGGCCGCCGAACGGGTTCAGCGGAGTCCAGATCGGCCCCGGGGCGACTGCGTTGACGCGGATTCCGTCCTTCACCAGGTTCTTCGCGAGCGAGCGCGTAAAGCCGACGATCGCGCCCTTCGTCGAGGCATAGTCCAGCAGCATCGGCGATCCCTCGTACGTCGTCTCCGACGTGCAATTGACGATCGCCGAACCCTTCTTGAGGTGCGGCCGAGCGGCCTGAGTCATGAAGAACATGCCGAAGATGTTGGTTTGGAAGGTGCGTCGAAGCTGGTTCTCGTCGATGTCGGTGATGTCCTTGTCGGGATGCTGCTCGCCGGCATTGTTGATGAGGATGTCGAGGCCGCCGAGCTCGTCGAGCGCCTGCTTCACCGCCAGCTCGCAGAACGCCTTGTCGCCGATGTCGCCTGCGATCGTGATCGCCCGGCGCCCCTCCTTTTCGACGATCTCCTTCGTTTTCGCCGCATCGTCATGCTCGCACAAATAGACGATCGCTACGTCAGCCCCCTCGCGCGCGAACAGTGCGGCGACGCCGCGCCCGATGCCGCTATCGGCGCCGGTGACCAGCGCGACCTTGCCCTTGAGGCGATCCGAACCTCGGTAGCGGGGCTCCCAGTCGGGCTTCGGTTCGAGCTGGCTTTCGTGCCCGGGCTCCTGGTCCTGGTGGACCATGGCCTCGAGGACGTCGGACTCATTCTGCATGACGCTACTCCTTCGGCGCGATTCCCATCTCCTCGCGCTCGAACTCGTCGGTCGTGGCCGGATTGACGTCGGCTGCACTGGTCTTGGCGCCCTTCCGGCCGCGAGGCGCCTTAGGTCCGGAACCGGAGCGTTTGGACGATGGCTTTCTCATAGGTCCCACTGCAACAGCGCCGAGCGCGCCTTGTTCCGACAAGCGGTCAACGCGCTTCGCCGATCAGCCCCGCCGACGCTTGTCGCGCGACTGTTGCTGAGCGTCGGCCGACCTCGACTGCTCCTGGCGGCAGCGGGCGACCAAGGTCGGATAATCGAAGTTGCTATTGTCCATGAGGGCTGCCGCGGTGGCGGCGGAACATTGCGCCTCGGTCACATAATGGGTCTGAAGAGTCGCGACAGGAGTGCATGCAGTGCCGCCGTCCGCGCAGCCCAATATTGCGATCACGAAATAGCCCGGTCCCATTCAAGCATCCCCTAAGATGCTGTTTTAACCACCGATTCTTCGCTCGGTTCCGTGCATCCTGGTGGATTCGTTTGCCGTCCGCGATCCGCATTCCTACCTAGTCCGAATGGCGGCGGCGGGCTCCGAGCAGACGGTGAAGGCGAACCAGGGCTTCGCTTCGCTTTGGCGATTCCTGCCGATGCTTTGGCCGAAGGGCGAGGCCGAGCTGAAGGCGCGGGTGATCGCGGCGGTGCTTCTGGTGCTTGCCGGAAAAGCAGTCACACTGCTCGGCCCCTATGCGCTGAAGCTCGCGGTCGACCGAATGAGCAGCCACGCCGCATTCGCGATCGTCGCCGGGCTAGTGCTTGCCTACGCGGGCGCGCGCTTCGCGGGCGTGCTTTCCGACAATCTGCGCAACGCGGTGTTCGAGAAGGTCGGGCAGGACGCCGCCCGAAGGCTCGCGGGCAAGGTATTCCGCCACGTCCACGAACTTTCGCTTCGATTCCACCTCGAGCGGCGCACGGGCTCGCTCACCAAGATCGTCGAGCGCGGGACGAAGAGCATCGACATGATGCTCTATTTCATCCTCTTCAACATCGCTCCGACGGTGATCGAGCTGACCGCCATCTGCGTCATCTTCTTCGTGAAGTTCGGGGGCGGGCTGGTGGTCGCGACGCTTGTCATCGTCGCCGTCTACATCGCGTTCACGCGCTGGGTGACCGACTGGCGCTCGCACATCCAGCGGCAGATGAACGACGTCGACAACAAGGCGATCGGGCGCGCCGTCGACTCACTCCTCAATTACGAGACGGTCAAATATTTCGGCGCCGAGGACCGAGAGTCCGAGCGCTACGAGGAAGCGGTCGGAGCATTCGCTCGCGCATCGGTCCGAAACGAGGTCTCGCTCGCCTGGCTCAACATCGGCCAGTCGCTGATTACCAACCTCATGATGGCGGGAGCGATGGTGTTCACCGTCTGGGGCTGGAGCCACGGACGGTTCACGGCCGGCGACCTCGTCTGGATCAACGGCCTGCTGATGCAGCTATTCCGCCCGCTCGACATGCTCGGCTGGGTCTATCGTTCGATCCGCCAGGGGCTCATCGACATGGAAGCCATGTGGGACCTGCTCGACACTCCGGCGGAAGTCATCGATCGGCCGGGGGCAGCACCGCTGAACGTCACTCGGGGCAATGTCAGATTCGACGATCTTCACTTTGGCTACGAACCGGACCGCCAGATCCTCAAGGGGCTCGACCTCGACATCCCCGCGGGGACGAGCTGCGCCATCGTCGGCCCTTCGGGTGCCGGCAAATCGACCATCGCCCGCCTTCTCTATCGCTTCTACGATCCGACCCGAGGCCGAATCCTGATCGATGGAGAAGATATCGCAGACTTCACTCAGCGGAGCCTTCGAGCGGCTATCGGCATCGTCCCCCAGGACACGGTCCTGTTCAACGACACCATAGGTTACAACATCGGCTACGGCCGCGACGAAGCGACTCAGGAGCAGATCGAAGGCGCTGCACGCGGTGCTTCGATCGACCGCTTCATCGCAATGCTGCCCGACAAATATGAATCGATGGTCGGCGAGCGCGGACTGAAACTCTCGGGCGGCGAGAAGCAGCGGGTCGCAATCGCGCGGACACTCCTCAAGGATCCGCCGATCCTCGTCCTCGACGAGGCGACGAGCGCGCTCGACAGCAGGACCGAGGAAGAGATCCAGAAGACGCTCGACCGCGTTGCCAGGAGCCGGACGACGATCATGATCGCGCATCGCCTCTCGACGATCGTCAACGCCGACCAGATCGTCGTGCTCGATAGCGGCAGCGTCGCCGAGCGCGGAACGCATGAGGAGCTTCTGGATCGCGGAGGGCTCTATGCGGACCTTTGGTATCGCCAGGCGGCCGAGCGCCTCGCCGAGGAGACTGCCGAAGCTGCAGAGTGATCAGTCTCGGCGGAGTCCGCGAAGGACGTTGCCTTCGGTGCTGAGATAGTTGCGCCGGTAATCGAAGCGCGGCGTGCCGGAGAAGATGAGATAATAATATTTCATCTGCTCCGACCACCAGTAGCCGGGGCAATGATCGCTCTTGGTCTTGGCGGTGACGTCCGACAAAGTCGCATAGCCGTAGCGCGCCTTGTTCCACCGCTTCATCGCCAGATAGTGATCGCGCGCGATGGCCCGCCATTCGTCGCGATGGTCGAGGAGCCACAGGTTGAACGCTGCGTCGGCGAGCTCGGGCCTCAGCGAGTTGGTCGCGCTGAGGACCTTGTTGGTCGCGGGATCATATTCTTCGGGGAGGATTCCGAAGCGCTTCTGAACCCCGGCCCAGCTGCGCGTGTAGGCCGCGCCTTCCAGCGCTTCACCCCCTTGCGCGAGAAGGCCGCCATAGAAGGACGAAAGCTCGTCCTGCTCCCAGTTGATCCGTCTGCCGGTCTCAAAATCGACGTCGACGAACCAGAGCTCGCCCGCGATGGTCTTCGGTTGATGGCGGAGGATAGCGGCGGTGCACGCGCGATACATGCTTAGGCAATCGCGGTCGCCGAGCAGATCCCAGCCGTCCCACAGATATTCGTAATAGCTGTCGGACGGCGGTCCGATCGTCGCTCGGCGGCTCTTCCACTCGCCCGTCATGCAATCCATCGAGTCGGCGAGTAGCCCGATCCTCGACCGCCGCTCGAACATCGAGACGAGCGCCTTCTTTGCAGCACTGCGATAGCGCTCGTCGCCCGTCGCTCGACTGAGAAATCCGAACTCGGGAATGAAGCTGCCGGTCTCCGCCGGATTGGTTTCCCGACCGCTCAGCGCTCCCGTCTTGAGATTGATGAGGCGATGCGGGATTCCGAGCGGGGAGGCGTGGAAGCTCGGAAGCAGCCGGTCGGCGCAATCGCGAGCCTTGGCGAGCAGCACCCGATCACCGCAGGCGTGCCAGGCCGACAACAGCCCCCCGACCAGGCGGATGTTGGTCTCGAAGACCGACACCTCGCCGTCGACGTCGAAGTCGAGGCTGTCCTTCACCCATTGGACGCCTTCGCGGAATTCCTCGTCGAGGCTCATTACCCAAAGCGTGTCGAGCGCCTCAATCAGCGACAGGCCGAGATGATGGTTCTTGAGCGGGAAGCTTTCGATTCCGCCGCTGATTGGCTTGATCTGATCCTTGCCCCAGGCGTGCTCGCGATAATTGCGCCAGGCCCAACGCATTTCGCGGCGGACGTCTTCGCCCAACGCATTCCAATTGCCGCTCACCGGCAGGCTGCCGGGTGCGGCCGCGCCCAATAAAGCGGCGGAGCTCCCGGCGAGAAGCGCGCGGCGGGAAATCCTTGAGCGAAGCGGCATCGCTCGACGCTAGCCGGACGGGCGCACAGGCGCTACTGCCCGCGTCCCCGCGGAGCGCTCCGTCCGCTTGTGAGCCGTAGATGAGCAACGCCCGAACAATCCTCAAACAGACATTCGGATTTGATCAGTTCCGAGGCGTCCAGGAACAGGTGATCGGCCGAGTGCTGGCGGGCCAGCATTCGCTGGCGGTAATGTCTACCGGCGCCGGCAAGTCGCTTTGCTACCAGCTCCCGGCGATCATCCGCCAAGGCACCGCGCTTGTGATCTCACCGCTCATCGCGCTGATGCACGACCAGATCCGAAGCGCGGAGGGGTTCGGAATCCGGGCGGCCTCGCTCACCAATGCGGACAGTGATCGCGAGCGGACCGTCGAGCGGTTCCGAAGCGGCGAACTCGACCTCCTTTATGTCGCACCCGAACGCGCGACCCTCGATGGCTTTCGGCGTCTCGCGGACCGGGTCGACCTCGCGCTCATCGCGATCGACGAGGCCCATTGCGTCAGCGAATGGGGTCACGACTTCAGG
>DASQYQ010000262.1:0-2027 GCA_035639115.1 Sphingomicrobium sp.
ACCCGCCTGCATCACGTGGAGCCCGCCGAATCCGTTGCTCCCGGAGACCTGGATCAGAATCACCGCGTCGTCTCCGACGGAGAGCGCGTTCGGGGATGCGCCCGGCTGCGTGTAGCCGTCGATCGTCACGGCCTCGGCGATGTCCGGCAGCGCGGTCGAGGGCGCAATGGTCTGAACGCCGGAACCGGGGATGTTGAACTCGATCGTGTCCGTGCCGGCGTTCGCGTTCGCGTCGAGGATCGCCTGCCGGAGCGAACCCGCGCCGCTGTCGGCGGTCGTCGTGACGGTGAACGTCGCGGCGGGGAGAGCCGGGGCCAGCAAGAGAACCTGCAGCGAAAGCGCGAGGGCTGCCGAGGGCGAAGGGCGAGTCCGCCGCACGCGCGTGTTGGACCCTGCCCGGCCGCCCGCTTGACGATATGTCAGATTTGACATACTCTCGCGGCTGCGGCGATGGAGAGACCGCTGGCATGGCTAAGAGGCGAAGTCAAGACTCCTCCCTTCTCTGCCGAGGCTCGAGTCGAAGCCGCGATGGGTGAACGATGAAGCGCACGAAGAGAAAGAGGCTCGAGGCGGCGGGCTGGCAGATTGGCGCAGTCGGTCAACTCCTGGAGCTCTCCAGGCAGGAAGCCGAACTCGTCGAACTCAGACTCGCGCTCGCCAGGGGGCTGCGGCGGCGCCGAGAGGCCCGCCATCTCACCCAGGCTCGCCTCGCCAAGCTCATCGGCTCCAGCCAGTCCCGTGTCGCCAAGATGGAGGCCGCCGACTCGACCGTCGCGTTCGATCTGCTCCTCCGCTCTCTGGTAGCCACGGGAGCAACGCGGCGCGAGCTCGCGAGGATCATTCAGCGACCGACTGCTTCCAGCGCCGCCTGAGGAGCTGCGCGCCAGCGGCGAGCGAGGGCCGGAAGGCGATGAGCGAGTCCGCTGCATGCGCGTGTTAGGCGGCACTCGAGGCGTGCGGCCAAAAGCGTCTTGGCTAGCTCAACACTGTGTCTCAAGGCGTTCCGAACAACAAACCGCTGCTTGCGCAATGTGTTGGTGCAGCTCGAACACGCGAATTCGAGCCGTGGTTTCATTCTCCTGCGGCGAGCCCGCCGCTGATCTCGAAAACCTTCATCCCAATCGAAGCCAGTCGGAAAGCCCCAGAAGGTGAGGTCAGTACTCGGCATGTCGGCATCGCAAAAGTCACAGAGCTTCTCGCCATCGAAGAGGGCGAACGAAGCATACGTGTGGTCACCTCTGATGCATTGCGCTACCTCGCGACGGTCTCCGCCACAATCCAAGCAAGGCGCGACCTGCCGGCGAACAAACGAGCTGCCACAGGCCGCGCACAGGGGGAGCTTTATGCCCGTGCGCAAGTGCCGCCTAACATGACTTGAGCCATGGAACGCGTGCGACCGACTGTGCACACTTCATTGATGATTCGCCAATGGTTGGATTCGAGAAGTGACGAGATTGCGCACCCGCATTTCAGACCCGAGGCTGATGCTCGCGCATGAGCGAAACGCATCAGAGGGGACCGACAAATCCTGAGAAAAGGGTTCAAGCGCGCCATCCCACCTCCGAGTCGACGCGAATCGCCGTGTCTCCATACAGCACCGCGATGCCAGGAGGCTCGGCGATCGCAACCGACTGTCTGGGAGGCATTGGCGTTCGTGCGACGCGCAGGCGAGGCCGTGCCACGCGGCGAAATCGTTACGGCCGGTAACGCCTCGCAGATAGATGAACCAGCTTCCGGTGTTGAACAGCACGATTCGCTCATTCGCGTCGAGCAACCCTGCGCGAGCGGTTCGACTGCGCCCTCCAGCTCGGCGAAAAGACGATCCGCCTCGGCAAGCATCATGATGTAACGATGGCAAAATGGCCGCATGAAGCGCACGCAGATCCAATTGGACGAGCCCACGCATGCGGCGCTCCGGCGCCTCGCCTTCGAGCGGGGAACTTCGATAGCCTCGATCATCCGCGACACGCTGGCCCCGTGCCTGGGAACGAAGCCGAGCCGGAAAGCGAAGAGCCTCCGTCAGTATG
>DASQYQ010000263.1:0-2410 GCA_035639115.1 Sphingomicrobium sp.
GGCAGCCTCTTCGGCCGGCGCTTCCTCGGTGTCAGGCTGAGCGGTCTCTTCCTCGGCGACCGGGGGAGTCTGCTCGCTCACCTCGTCCGCCACGGCCTCGGCCTCGGGCGTCGGCTCTTCGGTGGCGGCCTCGACTTCGGCGGCCACAACCGCCTCGGCCTCTTCCTGCGGGGCGGCAGCGGCTTCGGCGGCCTCCTGCTCGCGCTTCGCACGCTCCTCGAGGCGCTCCTTGGCCTTCTCGCCCGGCTCAGCCTTCTTCGGGTTGTTGCGCGCGGCGCGCTCGCGAATGCCGGCGGCATCGAGGAAGCGGAGGACTCGGTCCGACGGCTGGGCGCCGACTCCAAGCCAATGCTGGATGCGGTCGGTATCCAGCTTCACGCGCTCGGGCGAATCCTTCGCCAAGAGCGGGTTGTAGGTGCCGACCTTCTCGATGAAGCGGCCGTCACGCGCATTGCGGCTGTCCGCTACGACGATCCGGTAATAGGGCCGCTTCTTGGACCCTCCGCGGGAGAGGCGAATTGCAACTGCCATTTGTAAATTCCTTCCTTAAATCGCTCTATTTCTTTGAAAACTTGTCGAAACCTGGAGGCAGGTTGAACGGCGACGCGCCGCCAAGGCCGGGGAGGCCCGCGCCTCCCCCGCCCAGCCCCGGCATTCCGCCGGAAGGGAGCGCGCCCGGGGGGGCAAGTCCGCCGAGCGCGCCCTCAAGACCGCCTTTGCTGAACATCGCCGCTAGCTTTCCGAGGCCGCCCATCTTCTTGAGCCGCTTCATCGCGGTCGACATTTCCTGGTGCATCTTCAGGAGCTTGTTGATCTCCTGAACAGTCGTTCCCGAGCCCTTGGCGACTCGGATCTTCCGCTTCGCATTGATGATCTCGGGCTTGGCGCGCTCCCTCGCGGTCATCGACGAGAGCATCGCCTCCATATGGACCAGCGCCTTGCTGTTCTGCGCCTGGTCCATTGCGCCCTTCATGCCCTTGAGGCCCGGCATCATGCCCGCGAGCGCGCCGAGGCCGCCCATGCGCTGCATCTGCTGAAGCTGGGCCCGCAGGTCGTCGAGGTCGAACTTGCCCTTGGCCATCTTGGCCGCGAGCTTCTCCGCTTCCTCGACCTTGATCGTTTCCGCCGCCCGCTCGACCAGGCTGACGACGTCGCCCATGCCGAGGATTCGGCCGGCGACGCGGTCCGGGTGGAATGCCTCGAGCTTGTCGAGCGCCTCGCCCACGCCGGCGAACTTGATTGGCTTGCCGGTGACCGAGCGCATCGACAGCGCGGCTCCGCCGCGCGCATCGCCGTCCATTCGAGTCAGGATCACGCCCGACAGATCGACCTCGCCGGCAAAGCCCTTGGCGACGTTGACCGCGTCCTGGCCGGTGAGGCTGTCGACGACGAGCAAAGTCTCGGCCGGAGTCGAAGCGGCCTCGACCGCCTTCATCTCGGCCATCAACTGATCGTCGACGTGAAGTCGGCCCGCAGTATCGAGCAGGACGACGTCATAGCCCTGAAGCTTCGCCGACTGGATCGCGCGCTTGGCGATGTCGACCGGCTGCTGGCCGGAGACGATCGGAAGCGTGTCGACATTCGTCTGCCGCCCGAGCACTGCCAGCTGCTCCTGAGCGGCCGGGCGAGCGACGTCTAGCGAGGCCATCAGGACCTTCTTGCGATCGCGCTCGCTCAAGCGCTTCGCAAGCTTCGCGGTCGTCGTCGTCTTACCCGAGCCCTGAAGGCCGACCATCATGATCACTGCCGGCGGAGCGACCGCCAGGTTCAACTCCGCTGTCTCTGCCCCCAAAGTCTCGACCAGCGCGTCGTGGACATATTTGACGACCATCTGCCCCGGCGTGACCGAGCGCAGCACTTCCTGGCCGACAGCTTTCTCGGTGACCTGCTCGACGAAATCGCGCGCAACCGGCAGCGCGACGTCCGCCTCGAGCAGAGCGACGCGCACCTCGCGCATCGCCGAGCGTACGTCTGCCTCGGTGAGCGCGCCGCGCCCACGAAGCCGGTCAAAAACGCTGCCGAGCCGATCGCTCAACGTGTCGAACATTCAAATCTCCTAACGATGCGAACAGCCCATATGGGGTCGCGAAACGCAAAATGAGCCGGTGGACGAAACCTCGTCGACCGGCTTGCACCCTTGGGCGCTCACATCGATGTATGTCCGTTAAGACGCCGCGGCGCTTACCCGCTCACGCCGCCGACTTCAACCCAGCCGCGGCTTGCCCTTGGGCGGCTTGCGCGGCCGCGAAGGTCCGCCGGGCCCGCCGCGAGGCTTGTCAGGGCCGTTGCCGCCGCTTGGAGGACCCCTGCGCGGCCCGCGCGGCGGTCCGCGACGGTCCTGCGTCCCCGGCCCTCGACGCTCGGGCACTCGATCCATTGGGCGAGACTGCTGCATCTGCTGGCGAGGACC
>DASQYQ010000264.1:0-2513 GCA_035639115.1 Sphingomicrobium sp.
CTGTTCCGCTGATGGTAATCGTAGGCCGCGAAGCGCTTCCGCCAGGCGCCGAGGCGGACGAGGCGCTCCTCACCCAGGCCGAAGCGCTCGCCGAGGAAGCGATGCATCTTTCCTAAGCCCAATGAACGAAGCTGAACGGCGGGCCAACGACGAGCTCAGAGTTCATTCACGCGCCGTAACGATGATCGCAGGAGAGCTTCCGTCGCAGGGGTTTCGACATGGTCTCTCGCCCGAAAGTCGCCGCCGGCACCTTGGCCGCGGTCTTCCTGACGATAGGCGGGAGCGCGCTCGCCCAGCAGGCTAGTCGCTGGCATCAATTCATCGAGCGAGCGCGTGAGCGGCGCGCTCACGAAGCCGATCCCAAAATGACTCCGATCCACGGACCCGGCGACTACCGCTTCAGCTTCGCTCACGGCGGAATCACCCGCGAATATCTCGTCCACGTGCCGAAGAGCTATCGAGGCGCTCCCTCGCCGATGCTGATCGCCCTTCACGGCGGCGGCGGCGACTCCGACTTTCAAGCCGACGATTCGAAATACCGGATCATCGGCAAGTCCGAGCAGGCCGGCTTCATCGCTGTCTTTCCGAACGGCTATTCCCGCTGGCCTAGCGGAATCCTCGCGACGTGGAATGCAGGGACGTGCTGCGGACCGGCGGCGAAGGACAAGATCGACGACGTCGGCTTTATCCGCGAGATGATCCATCGGGTCGAACGGCAGGCGCGCATCGACCCTCGCCGAATCTTCGCAACCGGAATGTCGAACGGCGCGATGATGAGCTGGCGGCTCGCCTGCGAAGCTCCCGAGATAAGGGCGATCGCGCCGGTTGCAGGTTCCGACAACACGCCTTCGTGCACCCCGCAACGGCCCGTGCCGATAATCGAATTCCACGCGCTGAACGACGATCATGTGCCATTCAATGGCGGAAAGGGCGACCTGTCGGTCGCTCAGGTGGATTTCGTCTCAGTACCGGCGACGCAAGCGAAGTGGGTTCGGCTGAACCGCGCAGATGCCAGGGCGAACCGCGTTTTGAGCGTTTCGGGCGCCCATTGCGACCTCCATCGCGCTCGAGCCGGCGGAGCGCCGGTCGAGTTGTGCGTTACCGATGGCGGCGGCCACAGCTGGCCGGGCGGCGGAACGCAGGAGGGGCACAAGCAACCGTCTAGGGCGATCAGTGCCAATGATCTGATGTGGCATTTCTTTTCGTCGCTTTAGACATTGCCAATCAGGCTCTTCACGAGGAAAACAGCAGCGAAGGGTGGGAACATGCGCAAATTGCTGATTTGCCTCGCGCTCGCGACGTCGCTGAGCGGCTGCGTCGTCGGCACCCTCGCAAGCACTGCCGTCGACGTCGTGACACTTCCAGTGAAGCTTGCGTCCGCCGGAGTCGACGCGGTGACCACCAGCCAGTCGGAGCGCGATGAGAAGCTCGGCCGCGAGATGCGCAAGCAGGACGAGGAGCGCGCAAAGCAGTGGCGGCTCGCCTACGAGCGCTGCCGAAAGGGAAAGCCACTTCCGAACGACAATTGCGCGTTGTTCACTCAGCAGCCGCGTTACGACGGCCGAGGCTGATCCTTCGATTCTGCGAGTTTGACCGCTAAGCGGCTTCGATGCGCTATTTCCTCGACACGGAATATAACGGCATCGGCGGGGAGCTTCTGAGCATTGCGCTTGTCCCCGACGACGGCGACGAGCTTTACCTGACCTTCAGGACATCCGCGCCGCTGCTCGACTGGGTCGAGCGGCATGTCGTGCCCTATCTCGACTCCGTCCCGGACCAGCTGTCCTGCCCCCGGCTCACGCGCGAGGACGCTGCGCACGCGCTGGAAAGATATTTGCGCCACGACGGCGAGCCGCTGATTTTTGCCGACTGGCCGGAGGACATCGCACAATTCTGCAACCTGATGGTGACTGGACCTGGCGATATGGTCGATGTTCGGCACGTGACGTTCAAGCTCGCCCCGATGAGCAACTTCAGCACTGCGGCGAACAGCAAGGTGCCGCACAACGCGCTCCATGATGCGCGCGCGCTTCGCGATCATATCGTCGCCATGGAATAGCTATTCGGCGGCGGTCCTCACGGCGGCGCTTCCGCGCTCGCGATCGATCCAGGTAAGGTCGCCGAGCTTCAGCTCCCGTCCGTCGTGGGCATGGACGCAGATCTTGCGAACGGGCTTCATGTCGCGACGGTCGGCGAGGACGATGTCCATCTTGCCGTAGCCCCAGTCCTCGCCCCACTGGCGAAGAGCGAGGATGACCGGCAGTAGCTCAGCGCCCTTCTCGGTTAGAGAGTAGATCACGCGCCTCTTGTCGTCGGGGTCCGACGATCGCTCCAATATTCCGCCCGCGACCAGCTTCGACAGGCGGTCCGACAGGATGTTTCGCGCAATTCCGAGGCCGGCCTGAAACTCCTCGAAATGATGTAGGTCGTTGAAGGCGCCGCGAAGGATCAGGAAGGCCCATTTTTCCCCGATGAGCTCGACGGCCGGCGGCAGCGGGCATGAAAGCGCCGCT
>DASQYQ010000265.1:0-2896 GCA_035639115.1 Sphingomicrobium sp.
GAGATCAGCCACGGCGCAGGCGAGGCTGTCGCCGCGTGTGCGCCGCGTGCGAATTCCGAGGCAATCCGGCCGGGCATTCCGATTTGATGTCGGCCACCGTTCCGATTTGATTCCGGCCACCATTCCGAAATGAAGCCGGCCACCTGAGCCGGTCACGGCTCTCACCGTTTGCTCCCCGCGGTTCGGCAACTGCGGCACTCCTGGCTCGTCGATGGTCGACGAGGAGATCGGGATGCCGGCGAAGCGGGAACTGAGCATGCGACAATTGCGACACTTATTGCGGCTTCACCACGATGGGGTGAGCGCGCGCGAGATCGGGCGACGTCTTGGCGCGGCGCGCTCGACGATCCAGGACAATCTGAAACGGGCGGCGGCGGCCGGGTTGGCATGGCCGCTGGCGGAGGGCGTCACCGACGACGCTCTGGAGCGCCAGCTCTTTGGTCGCGCCGGGGTCGCGCAAGGCCAGCGGCGGCGGGTCGAGCCGGACTGGGCGGCCTTGGCGCGCGAGCTGAAGCGTCACGATGACGATCCTCTGGGAGGAATACCGAGAGGCCTATCCTGAAGGTTACGGCTACAGCCGCTTCTGCGATCTGCTGCGTGGATTCGAACGGCGGCTGACCCCGGTGATGCGCCAGCACCATGTCGCCGGGGAAAAGGCGTTCGTCGACTATTCGGGCAAGCGGATCGGCATCGTCGATCCGTCGACGGGCGAAATCCGCGAGGCGGAGATTTTCGTCGGCGTGCTCGGGGCCTCGAACCTCACCTATGCCGAGGCGACCTGGACGCAGACGCTGCCGGACTGGACCGGCGCCCACGTGCGCATGTTCCGCTTTTTCGGCGGCGCGCCGAAGCTGCTGGTTCCCGACAATCTCAAGAGCGGGGTCAACAAGGCCTCCTTCTACGATCCCGAGATCAACCGGACCTACGGGGCCATGGCGGCGCATTACTCGGTCGGCATCCTGCCGGCGCGGCCGGGAAAGCCGCGGGACAAGGCGAAGGTCGAGGCCGGGGTCAGATTCGCCCAGACCTACATTCTGGGGCGGCTGCGCGGGCTGACCTTCTTCTCGCTCGCCGAATGCAACGCGGCGATCGCGCTCGTCATGCAACGCATGAACGATCGACCGATGCGCAATTTCGGCCTGAGCCGACGGGAGCTGTTCGACAAGATCGAGCGCGACGCCCTCATCGCCTTGCCCGCCGACGATTGGGAGTTCGCGGAATGGCGGCGCGCCCGGGTCAATCTCGACTATCACATCGAGGTCCATGACTTCCTCTATTCGGTCCCGCACGCGCTCATCCGCGCCGAGGTCGACATGCGGATCACCGCGCGAACCAGATCTTCCATCGGGGCCAACGCGTCGGCGCCCATCAGCGACGCTACACGGGCCGCAAGCACGGCACGGACCCCGACCATATGCCCAGCTCCCACCGGCGCTACGCGGAGTGGACGCCGGATCGGTTCCGCCGGTGGGCCGGCAAGATCGGGCCGAACACCGAAGGCTTGATCAGCGCCGTGCTCGCCAGCCGGCCGCATCCCGAACAGGGATTCCGCACCTGCCTTGGCATTCTGCGCTCCTATCGCGGCCTCGATCCAGTCCGCGTCGAAGCGGTGTCGGCCCGCGCCGTCGAACTGGGCGTCCTCAATAGCAAGGGCGTCGCCTCCCTCCTCGCCCGCAAACCCGACCCCGCCGCCGCCAAGGACAGCCGTCCCGCCACGCTCTTCGACCACGCCAATCTGCGCGGTCCCGGCTACTACCATTGAGAGGAAATCCCATGCTCGCTCACCCCACGCTCGACCAGCTGAACGCCCTCGGTCTCTACGGCCTGGCCAAAGGGTTCAAGGAACTCGAACACAAAGCCGAAGCCCGCGGCCTCGATCATGCCGAATGGCTCGGTCTGCTGCTCGAATACGAGCTGACGTTGCGCCGACAAAAGCAGTTCGAAACGCGCGCCAGGGTCGCTAAGCTGCGTCATCCGGCCAGCGTCGAGGACGTCAACTATCAGAGCCCTCGCGGGCTCGACCGCGCGCTCTTCCTCAAGCTCGCCGCTTGCGACTGGATCGCCGAGCGCCGCAATTTGCTCGTGACCGGGGCGAGCGGCCTGGGCAAGAGCTGGCTCGCCTGCGCCCTCGGCCACAAGGCGTGCCGAGAAAACATGTCCGTCCTCTACACCCGCGCCCCCAGGCTCTTCGCCGATCTCGCCATCGCCCATGGCGATGCGCGCTACGCCAGGCTCCTGCGCTCCCTGGCGCGCGTCAAACTGCTCATCCTGGACGACTGGGGACCCGAAGCGCTCACGCCCGATCAAGCACGCGATCTGCTCGAAATCGTCGAGGATCGCTACGACAAGGGCTCGCTCATCATCACCAGCCAGGTTCCCGTGGACCGTTGGCATGACTTGATCAGCGTTCCCACGCTCGCCGACGCCATCCTCGACCGCGTCATTCACAACGCCTATCGCATCGATCTGGCCGGCGAGAGCTTGCGCAAGCGGCGATCCTCGCCATGAAATCGACGCGCGCGAAGGCCGCTCGCCCGACCTTCGGCGCGGCAAGGCCGTGGATAACGGCGGGCTACGCTACGGCGCATCGAGAGCGCGCTTCGCCCGCCGTTACCCACCGCCACTCGAGCTTTTGCGGAGATCCAAATCCAAGCCCGCTTGACCAACTGCTCCAGGCAAAACATCATCACTTCGACCCGCAGAAGCAGACGCCAGGTGGCCGACATCAAATCGGAACCCTGGTCGGCTTCAAATCGGAATCGGTGGCCGGCTTCAAATCGGAATCTGGAGGGTTATGTGAGGTCGCCGGTGCGCGGGTAGTGCAATCTGGAGGGTTATGTGAGGTCGCCGGTGCGCGGGTAGTGCAGTGCAATCTGGAGGGTTATGTGAGGTCGCC
>DASQYQ010000266.1:0-3500 GCA_035639115.1 Sphingomicrobium sp.
ATAACCACAAGGCTGGCGCGGGGTACCCCGGCCATGCCCTTGGAGGTCACCATCAGCACGAGGAGCATGGTGATTTCCTGACCGAGCGTCAGGTGGATGCCGTAGGCCTGCGCGATAAAGAGAGTCGCGAAGGTCATGTACATCATCGACCCGTCCAAGTTGAAGGAATAGCCGAGCGGCAGGACGAAGCTGGCGATCCGGGGCGGTACGCCGAAACGATCAAGCTCCTCGAGCGTGCGAGGGTAGGCAGCTTCGGATGACGCCGTCGAGAAGGCGAGCACTACCGGATCGCGGATGTAGCGGACCAAGTGGCGGGTGCGCGGGCCGACAATGACGAAGCAGATGCCGACCAGGAGCGCCCAGAGGATCAGCAGGCCAAGGTAGAAGCTACCGACGAACTTGCCCAAGGTGGCGATGATCTCCGGACCACGCTCGGCAAGTGCGCTCGCTACCGCCGTGAACACCGCTAGCGGCGCGAATCGCATCACATAGTCTGTCACTTGGAGCATGACTCGGACGAGCGCCTCGACGCCGCGGACGATCGGACGACCTTTCTCGCCAACCGCGGTGAGCGCGATCCCGAAGAACAAGGAGAAGATGACGATTGGCAGGATCTCGTTGTTGCTCATCGCCTCGACAATCGACTGCGGAACGAGGTGGGTGACGAAGTCCTTGAGGTTGAAGCCCGTCGTCTCGACTCCGCTCCCGGCCGTCATTGGCGGCATCGGAAGGTTGAGACCCACGCCGGGATGAAGCGCGGTCACGAGAATAAGGCCGAGCGTTAGCGAAACGAGGCTGGCAAGGATGAACCACCCGAGCGATCTCACCCCGACACGACCAAGCGCTGCGACGTCGCCCATGTGGGCGATGCCCGCGACAAGGGTGGAGAAGACGAGCGGCGCGATGATCATCTTGATCAGGCGCAGGAACAGCGCGGTAACGATGCTGAGATAGTCGGCGATTGACTTCAGCCTCGCCGCGGATTCCGGCGTTCCGTCGTCGATCGCATAGTTGATCGCCCATCCAACAATGATCCCGAGCACGAGCGCGATGAGGATGAAGCGCGTCAGCTTTTTCGCCATTCGTCTCCCTTTCGTCGGCGACCCAAGCCGCACGCTCGAGCGCCGTCAAGCTTCACAGCCGTGGCGGGCCTAGCTAGGGGCGGCCCATGGCTGACGATGTCCTGCAATTCGGGCGAGATATCCTCCACGATGAGGCGCGCGCTCTCGACGCGCTCGCAGACAGCCTGGGCGCACCGTTCGAGGAGGCCGTGCGGCTTGTCCTCGAGTGCGGCGGCAAGCTGATCGTCTGCGGCCTTGGCAAGTCAGGACATGTCGCCCGAAAGATCGCCGCGACCTTCGCATCGACCGGGACGACCGCGACCTTCCTCCATCTCGCCGAAGCGATGCACGGCGATCTCGGAATGGCCGCGAAAGGCGACGTTGCAATTCTCATCTCGCAGAGCGGGGAGACTGCTGAGCTGGAGCCCGTCATCGACCATTTCCGCGGGGTGGGGATTCCGATCGTCGCGATTACCGGCAACGGCGGCTCGATGCTTGCGGCAGCCGCATCGGCGCCACTGGTCCTCCCTCACTGGCCCGAAGTCGGCCCGGAGTCAGTCGCGCCGACCACTTCAACGACCATGACGCTGGCGCTCGGCGACGCTCTGGCCATGACCGTCATGCGCAAGAAGGGGTTCACGAGAACCGACTTCGGTCGGCTCCATCCGGGCGGTTCGCTCGGCGCGCGGTTGAAGCCGGTGAGCCGAATCATGCATTCGGGGGATGCGCTTCCACTGACCCGCGAGCAGGCCTCGATGCACGACGCCGTGGTTGAAATGTCGGCCAAACGGCTCGGCATCATCGGGGTCGTCGACAGCGCGGGCTATCTCGTCGGAGCGATCACCGACGGCGACCTAAGACGCCACATCGAGCAGGGCCTAGACCACAGCGCCGCCGAGTTCATGACCCGAGATCCCAAGACCGTGGCCCCCGATGCGCTGATCGACGACGCGCTCACTCTGTTCGAGGAACATAAGATCACCGCGCTGTTCGTCGCGGAGGACGACGGCACTGGAAAGAGGCCAGTCGGGGTGCTGCACATCCACGACTGCCCCCCCGTACGATGAACATCGTAATTCTGATCCCCGCCCGCCACGCGTCTAAGCGCTACCCGGGCAAACCTCTGGTGCCGCTGACCGGCGCCAGCGGCATCGCCAAGCCGCTGATCCAGCGCAGCGTCGAGGCTGCCCGCCGGGTCGCGGGCGTTTCAGGAGTTTTCGTCGTCACCGACGATGAGCGGATTGCCGAAGGTTGCGCGCCTGCACGTGTGGGCGTCATCATGACGTCAGCTGAATGCCGCAACGGCACGGAACGATGTGCGGAGGCGCTGCCCCAGCTTCACGACACCGATCTGGTGATCAACTTCCAAGGGGATGCTCTGCTCACTCCGCCGAGCTTCGTGGAGGCGCTGATCGCCCACATGGAGCGCGATCTCGATGCGCTCGTCGCGACTCCTGCGATGCGCCTTCGCACTGAGGAAGTGCAGGCGCTCCAGCGCGAAGAATTGGCCGGCCGAGTGGGCGGGACCACCGTCGTGACCGATAATCGTGGCCGAGCGCTCTATTTCTCGAAGCGGCTGATTCCCTATCTCCCGGCATGGGCTTTCGACGCCGAGACCACCCCGATGAAGCTCCACGTCGGCGTCTATGCTTACCGGCCGAAGGCGCTCGAATTGTACCGCGACACACCGCTCAGCGAGCTCGAGACGCTGGAGGGACTGGAGCAGCTCCGGTTCCTGGATGCTGGCGTGCGAGTCGACGTCGTCGAAGTCGAAACGCCGCATTTCACGCTTCGGGAGCTCAACAATCCCGAGGACGTGACGCCGATTGAGGAAGCCCTGGTTGCAGCGGGTCTCGAATGAGCTTCTGGGATGAGCTCGATCCGCGCTACCGACTAATCCTCTGCGACGTTTGGGGCGTCGTTCACAACGGCGTCGAGCTCTATCCGGGCGCGGCCGAGCGGCTTCGGCAGTGGCGAGGACAGGGCCGCTGCGTCATCCTTCTGACAAACGCCCCGCGAACTGAGGAGGCGGTCGAGGAACAACTCGCCCGGATCGGTCTGCCGTCGGATTGCTGGAACGCAATTGCAACGAGCGGCGAAGCAGGCATTTCCGCGCTAGGCGCGCTTGGAATGCCGGTAGGGTTCATCGGGACCGCGGGCGATCGCGAAGTCCTGGAGAGCAGGAACCTCCGAATTTCGGATGACGACAGGTTTACCGACCTTGCCTGCACTGGGATCCGCGAAGGAGAGCCTGAGCCGGAGACTTATCGCCCGGAGCTTCAAATGCTCGTCGACCGCGACGTCCATATGCATTGCCTCAACCCGGACAAGCTGGTGGTTCGCGGCGGGGTGCCCGAAGCGTGCGCAGGTGCGATCGCCGACATCTACCAGATGCTCGGCGGCCGAGTGACTTGGTACGGAAAGCCGTTCCCGGCGATC
>DASQYQ010000267.1:0-6491 GCA_035639115.1 Sphingomicrobium sp.
TGATGAAAGCGATGTCGCTGGGCTTCACGCGCGTTTCGACGAGGAGCTTGTCGCCCAGAGGCACGACTTCCATGATCTTCTGGCCCGGCTGGACGAAGGCACCGATCGTCGTCACCTGGACGTCGTTGACGACGCCGTCGACGGGTGAGCGGATCTCGGTGCGGTTCATCTTGCCTTCCGCGCCTCGCAGCGACTGCTCGTTGACCGCAATCTTCGCGTTCACCTGGCTGCGCTCGTCAAGCGCCTGCTGCTTGAACTCGTAGGTCGCCTGCGACGCCTGCGCCTGTGCTTCCTGGACGGCGGCCATCGCCTTGCCCTGCTGCTCCCGAGCGGCCGCGATCCGGCCCTGGATGTCGACGACTTCGCGCTGCTTCTCGAGGAGGTCGGTCTGCGGCACGATGTTCTTCGCGGCGAGTGGTGCCATCATCTGCACCTGGTGCTGCGCGAGCCCCAAAGTGCTCTGGAGGCTGCTGATGGTGGCTGCGGCCTCCGCAGCGTCCCGACGCGCCTGCTCGGCATTGGCTTGGGAGGCGGCGACCTTGCTATGCAGCGCCTCCTCGCGCGCGGCGCGCAATGCCTCTTCGCCCGCGCAATCCGTGCCCTGACACGCGACATTCGTGCCCATACCCTCCTGGGTGAGCCGAGCAGAGCGCGCCTGCAAAGATTCGGTCTCCGCCTGGAGCTGGCCGAGCTGCGATTGGCTATCAGGATTATCGAGACGGACCAGCAACTGTCCCTTGTGGACGCGCTGGCCGGAGCGCACCAACATGTCGCCCACGGTGGCCGGATCGGCAGCCGTGATGGTCTGCAGCTTGCTCGAAGGAATGACCTTGCCCTCGCCGCGCGTGACTTCGTCGACCTGAGCGATGCTCGCCCACAGCATGAACACGGCGAAGGCGGCAGCAGTCGCGACGATGATCATCCGAGCGCCGGTCATCGGCTGGCGGTGCCTGATCGCTGGTCCGACGAATGGAAGGGTAGCCATGTTACGCTTGCTCCGAAATTATCTGCTGCCCGTCGGTGCGCCGCCGCCCGAAGCGGCGGCCACCTGAGCGGGTGCGGCACCTGCGCCTTGCTGCGAGGCGATGGTCTTCGCCGCGGCGCCGCCGCTCTCGTCGGGCCCTGGAATGTGAAGCGTCCAGCCCTTCGACGTATCGAGCAGCCCGCCGACATCGTCGGCAGCCCGGGCGATCTGCGGGCCAAGGTCGGCTTGGGCCAATGCGACATTTCCGCTTTCCGGCGTCCCAGGCGCGGGCGGCGGAGGACGCATCGTCAGCGGGTCGCGAGGCTCGCCGATGTACCGGCCGGTGAATGCAGCCGGCTGGCCCCAGGATCCGGGCCAGCGGTAGAAGATGTGCTGGCCGATCGCAGCGACCTTCGCCAGCAATGGCGCCCAGCGTGGGGCGACATAGTCGGCGTGATAATGAGTTGCCTCCCCGATCGACCGCTCGACATAGCCGGAGAGCGCGGCGCGAGCGATCTGCTCGGCCTCGCGCCAGGAGCCTTCGGCGGGTCGACGATAGAGAGCGCCGTCGCAGACGAAGGTGAACTGGCACGTGCCGGTCCCGGCGCCCTGGTAAACGACGCCGCAGATCGACTTCGGGAACGCCGGATGGCGAAGGCGATTGAGAACGACCTGAGCGACGGCTCGGCGCCCCTCGAGCGGCTCGTTGCCGGCTTCGTAATAGACGGTCTGGGTTAGGCACAGCAGTGCGCGCCGCTGGTCAAGGTCGGTTCCGGCCAAAGCGAAGCTCTGGGCAGCGTGCAGCGGTGCGTTGGCGAATGGCAGTGCGGCGTTGATGACCTTCGCCTGTTCGCCGACTGCGCGCATGTCGGTGAGTGCCGAGCCGCTCGTCGCCTCGACCAGCGAGGCTGGCCTTGGCTTGGGAAGCGCAATGGTGACCGCACCTGCGGGCTCCCGGGCAGGCAAGACCGCAAGCAATGCAGCCGCCACGCCAATGAGCGCGAACGTTCCTGCCGCCACTTTGGCTGGGGAGCGCGTCCTAATCACTGCTGCGCTGCTCCTTGCTGGCTCGCCGAAGTGAGCTGGCCGAGGATCTGATCGCGCGGCCCGTCGGCGATGATCTTGCCGCCGTCGATGACGATGAGGCGGGTGAGGATCGAAAGCATGTTGTGCCGATGCGTGGCCACGACGAGCGCCTGGTCCGGCGCAAGCGCAGTCTTCAAATGCTCGATGAAATAGAGCTCCGTCTGCGTGTCCATCGAGCCGGTCGGCTCATCGAGGAACAGTAATTTCGACGGACTGACGAGCGCACGGGCGAGCACGAGCAGCGAGCGCTGGCCGCCGGACAAACGACTGCCGCGTTCGCCGACCGGCAGGTCGAACCCGGCAGCATCGCGCGACAGGAAGATGTCCGCGCCTGAGCGCACGACCGCGTCGATCAGCTGATTGTCGTCGGCCTGAGCCGCGCCCAACATCAGGTTGTCGCGGACAGTCCCACTGAAAACGTCCGCATCCTGGCTGACGAAGCGGAACGCCTCGCGCAGCTGGTGTGGGTGATATTGCCTGCTGTCGAGACCGTCGACCAGCATCTCGCCACCCGTAGGCGCATAGAGGCCGCAGAGAACTCGACCGAGGGTCGACTTGCCGGAAGCGACCCGGCCGATGACTCCGATCCGCTCGCCGGGATTGACCTTCAAGTTCATGCCCGAGAGCGAATCACGCGACGCGTTCGGGTAGCGGAATTCGACGTCGCGGAACTCTATGTGACCAGCGCGGATCTCGGGCACGATGCTGCGCATCGCCGCCTGGCGCTCATCCTCAGCTTCCATCATCCGCTGCAGCGAGGTGAGGGTCGCGAACGCCTGCTTGCCGCGAGTGACGAGGAAGGCCAGTTGGCCGACCGGCTGAAGCGATCGGCCCGAGATCATGATGATCGCGATGATCGCGCCCATCGTCATCTCGCCTTCCTGGAAGCGATAGAAGCCGCCGATCAGTAGGCCGATGCTGATCGTCTGCTGGGAGATGCTCGCGAGGTTCACCGCCACCGCAGAGAGCTTGCGCATCCTTTCGCTGGTCGCAGCGCTCATCGCCGCATAACGGCGCCAGCGGCCGAGCATCTGTCCTTCCGCCCGAGCCGCCTTGAGCGTCTCGGCGCCGGAGATCGATTCCACCAGCACCGAATGCTGGAGGCTTGAATCGGCCTGTGCGTCGAGGGCGACCCTGCCCATCTGCCGCTGCAGGCTGAGCCCTGCTGTGATCATGAGGGCGATACCGGCGAGCGGTACGATCACCAGCCAGCCGCCTACCAGCGTGATGAACGCGAGGAACAGGAACATGAAGGTGAGGTCGACGGCCAGCACGACCGTGGTCGACGCGAAGAAATCCCGCACCATTTCATAATCAGCCACGCGTCGGGCTAAAGCGCCGGTGCTTCCCTGCCGCTCGGCCATCGGCAGGTTCATCACCTTCTCGAAGAGCTTCTGCGACAGCTTCGCGTCGAGCTTGCGGGCGACCTCATCGATCAGCCGCGCGCGAGCGATTCGGAGCGTGAAATCGAACGCGAGAGCGATCAGCACCCCGAGGGCCAATACCCACAGCGTAGCGACCGCCTTGTTCGGAATGACCCGGTCGTAGACATTCATCGTGAAGAGCGGCATCGCAAAGGCGAGCATGTTCACGACCAGCGCGGCGAGCAGCACCGGCCAGAATTCGCGGCGGACCTTCCAGATCTCCGACCAGAACCAATGACGGCGCTTGGCCTCGTCCCAGGGCCGCTCGTTCTCGCGTTCACGGGTCGGGTCGATTTCGACGACCACTGCCCGGCCGGTATAGGCGGGCTCGATCTCCGCAAGCTTGACCCACATCGGTTCGGCAAGGCCCGGCGCGTAGATCAGCCCGTCGCGATCGCGCACCTCGAGAAGCACTGCCGCGCGCTCATCCTCGAGCTCCAGGATCGCGGGGCATTTGCCCGAAGGCCAGCCCTTGAGGCTCCGGGTAACCGGATCGGCGCGCATTCCCGCCTGGTCGAGCGCAGGCTCGACCTGGTGGAACGGCATGCGCCCGTCCGCCGACAAAGCGAGCCCGGCGCGCAGGAGCACCGGCGATGAAGGCCGGTCAGCCCGGCGCGCTAGGAACGCGAGGCAATCGAGGACGGGATCGACTTCCCGCGACGGCTCAACGTCAAGCCAATGCATGAAACTCACAGCCCGTCCTCTTATCTGTTATTGGCCGCCGTCGCCGCGCTGCCCCTGCGGCGAAACAGCCGGCGGAGGCGGAGGCGGAGGCGGAGCTGCTTCCGGAGCCGGAGGCGGCGTTCCTGCCGGCATCGCAGCAGCGGGCGCCAGAAGCGGCATCGGAATGCTGTTCTCCATCAGATCGGCAGGTGGAATCGGATTGACGTGATAGCGCGCCATCTCGCTCTGGATCGCCGCGGCCGGGGCCTGGACCCCGAGGCACTGGATCAGCCGGTTCTCCGATGCGAGCACCTGATATTGCGCGTAGAGCTTGGCCAAGCGCGCCGTCTCGGTCTGGTCCTGCACGACATAGCGCGAGTTCTGAGCATCGAGCACGTCGAGCAAAGAGCGGCGTCCGATGTTGAACTGCTCGCGATAGGACAGCAGCAGGTCGTCAGAGATCCGGCCCTGGGTCTCCAGCTCGCTGGTTAGCGCCGTCTGGTTCTGGAGGCGGCTCCAGGCGGTGCGGACATCCTCCTCGGCAGCACGGGTGCGCTCGAACAGGCGGCTATGCACCTCGCTCTCGCGCTGCTGCTGCTCGCGAACATTGGCTTCCTTGATTCCGCCGTTGAACAGAGTCCACTTGACGACTCCAAGAGCCTGGAGGTCGGTGGTCTTGCCTTCGAAGCCGTCGATGTCGTGTCCGGCGCGCGCCCTGCCCTGGAGGCTGAAGCTCGGCCCCATCTCGGCCTTCGCGGCGCGGACTTCCTCGCGCGACGTGGCGAGATCGGCCATCGCCTCGCGAATGCGCGGGTTCTCCTGGCGAGCGGCGGCTTCCGCTTCGTCGAGCGAGCCAGGCATGCACTGCGCCAGGTCCGGCGGCATCGACACCGTGTCGATCGGCATGCCGGTATAGGTCTGGAACGTGATCCCGGCGGTGTCGAGATCTTCCTGCGCCTGGGTCACTTTCGCTCGCGCGGCCTGGAGCCTTTCCTCGGCCTGCTGCTGATCGGCGATGCTGATCGAACCCTTGGCGACGCCTTCGCGCAGGTCGCCTGCGAGCTTCTCATGGAAGGTCACATTGTCCTGCGCGATCGCAACGAGTCGCTGCTGAAGGACATAGTCGATATAGGTGCGCGACGTATTCAGAGCGACATATTCCGACCGCTCCTGGACTCGCGCAGCGGCCGCATCGGAACGGGCTGCCTGGCGGCCGATTTCGGCTTCGCGGCCTCCACTGTCGTAAAGCAGCTCATCGGCGATGATGTCGCCTTCGACCGGCCACAGAGTGTTGTTGGCAATGCCAAGGCTCTTGCGCGTCGGGTTGTGCAGGGCCTCGACCCCCGCCGAGCCCTGCACCGAGATGACCGGATAGTAGCGGCCCTTCCCCTGCTGCAGCTCTTCTTCCGTCGCCGCGCGGTTCGAGACCGCCTGACGAATTTGAGGATTGGTCGCGAGAGCCGACTGAACTGCGTCGCGAAGATCGACCGCCCACGCCGGCGCCGCTGAGAGCACCAAGGCTCCAGGGACGGTGAGCATCCATGACTTGTTCAACATAAAACCCCCCTTTGGTCATTCAGGGGGCGCACACACGTACGCGCGGCGCCCGCGTTTCGTCTCCTTCAACTCAACCGTGGGCCGGCGGCGCATGCTGCATCGCCATCTCGACCGAAAGCATGGCGTGTGGAGCGCCGTATCCCACAGGCATCGCGCCGTGGAATGCCAAGGCTAGGCCTTGAGCGGCGAGCGCCTCGATCGCGTCATGCCCTCCGACATGGCCCGGCAAGCTGTTGAGCAAGTGGTCGATGTTCGGCCCGTGTCCGTCGCCGCCGTTAAGCGAGTCCGCCACGACCTTGCTGACGACCTGGTTGTGCTGCGTGCCGTCGCTGGCGGGCTGCGCTTGGCCCGAACCCGCCGGCGCGGCCGCCGCGGCGAGCGCTTGGGCCGATGGCATCGCCACTGCGTGAGCGACCACCGCCGTGGCATTCGTCGCGGGAGCATGAGTTGGCGTCGAACCGTGCAACAACTCGGTCATTCCCGGAGCGTGCGACGCAACTCCGCCAACGGCGAAGTGCCCATACTGAGCGACCTCGTGCGGGTGTCCGCTGCCATTGGACGCCTGGACGGCGTGCGATTCGACGACCGGCTGAACCACATGGGTCGGCGCAACGCTGCTGCTCGCCACGACCGTTGACGCCGCAATTGTCGGAGTCGCCAGCGGCATCATCGAAGGCTGGTGACCCGGGATATGGCTGAACGCATTCCAATCCATTCGGGAATGCTCGGCCTCCAGCCCGGCCGCAGCCAGCGCCGCCATCATCGTCACGCTCTGATTCAGCGCATATTGTCGATGA
>DASQYQ010000268.1:0-2101 GCA_035639115.1 Sphingomicrobium sp.
GACAGCTCGCGCCGACCTTCAGGGCGATCAGCCACGCCAATCCTTTCTTCTATGTGATCTCCGGCTTCCGCGCGGGCTTCCTCGGGATGAGCGATTCGCCGCTGTGGATCGGAGCTCTCGGACTGCTCCTGCTCAATATCTCGCTGTGGGCGCTCTGCTACACGCTCTTGAAGAGCGGCTGGAAGATCAAGAACTGATGGCCGTTTCGGCGCGTTAATGATCGTGAATGGCGACTGACGGGCGCGTTCAGACCTGCATCAAGCGAATCAACGCACATTGCTCTCCATCAACCGCTCAATGAAGGAGAGCCGTAATGCGTAAGACCGTTCTTTCCCTTGCAGCCGCCGGGGCGGCTCTCGCTGTCGCAAGCCCCGCCGCCGCTCAATATTATCCGCAGCCTCAGCCCCAGCAGTACGGCTATGGCAACGGATACAACGGATATGGCCGCGGCGATTACGGCCGGGCGCGCTCGCTTCAAGAGCGTATCGACGCCGTGCAGCGCCAGATCCGGCTGCTCGACCGTCACGACGTGATCGGCGATCGCAGCGCCGACCGGTTGCGGGACGAAGCGGGACATCTCGAGAGCCAATTCCATCATGCGATGCGCAATGGCCTGAACGGATATGAGGCGAACAATATCGAGTATCGGCTCGCCGAGCTCGAGCGGCGCGTGCAGTTCGCGACTCAGAACCGCTACGGCCGCTACGATCGCGACGGTTATAGGGATCATGACGGGTATCGCGACCACGACGGCTATCGCGACTAGCGCGTACGCTCAGTCGCTTGTGAGGGCGCCTCGGACCTCTCCGGGGCGCCCTTCGTTCATCTGCTGCGCTCGGTCCGTGAACCGCAGCTAACGGCGGCGTTCAGGGCCGTAACAATCTGCGAGTCCTACCAGACTCGCATTCAATGCTCATAGGGAGAGCGAACATGCGTAAGTATCTAGTTCCGATCGTTGCAGCAGCGTCCACGCTAGCGATCGCAGTACCCGGGTCGGCCCAAGCCTGGGCTCCGCCGGTCTACAATTACCAGCCCTACAATTACGGGCGTGGCTTCATCGCTCGTGACTTCTCCCATTCCATGCAGGGACGAGTCGAGCGGATCCGCCGCGATATTCGGCAGATGGAATATCGCCGCATCCTGTCGCCGCGGGAGGCTCAGTCGCTCGAGTGGCAGGCGTCGAACCTGCAGGGCCGCATCTACCGCGCCTCGCGCAATGGCATTCAGCCGTGGGAAGCGCAGCGGCTCGAGAACCAGATCCGGCGCCTCGAATATCGCGTCTCGCGCGAAGCCACCGACTGGAACCGTCGGCCCGGCTACGGCCATTACTGAAGCCTATTTGCAGTGCGCAGGAGAGGCGCGGGATCATTCCCGCGCCTTTTTCTTTTCCGAGCGGCACGGCTATAGCGGCGGCTCCACTCAAAGGAGCTGACCGTCCATGGCCATCACGCCGCTCATGCCCGTTTATCCGCGATCGCCGGTGCGTCCGGTACGGGGCGAGGGTGTCTATCTCTTCGGCGAGCAGGGCGAACGCTACCTGGACTTCGCTGCGGGGATCGCGGTGAACCTGCTCGGGCACGGCCATCCGCACCTGACGAAGGCACTCCAAGATCAAGCGGAGACGCTGATCCACGTATCGAACCTCTACGGTTCACCGCAGGGCGAAGCCTTCGCTCAGCGGCTGGTGGACAATACCTTCGCGGACACGGTGTTCTTCACCAATTCAGGCGCGGAAGCGGTCGAATGTTCGATCAAGACTGCACGGCGGTACCACTATGCGAAGGGCAATCCCGAGAAACACAACCTGATCACATTCTCGAACGCCTTCCACGGCCGGACGATGGCGACGATCAGCGCGACCGACCAGGCGAAGCTCCGCGACGGTTTCGCGCCGCTGCTGACCGGCTTCACGGTGGTCGAATTCAACGATCTAGATGCTGCGCTCGCGGCGATCGACGAGAATACGGCGGGCTTCCTAGTCGAGCCGATCCAGGGTGAGGGTGGCATCCGTCCCGCCACGCACGAGTTCCTCTCGGGTCTTCGCGCAGTATGCGACGAGCATGACCTGATGCTGGTCTATGACGAAGTGCAGTGCGGCGTC
>DASQYQ010000269.1:0-5601 GCA_035639115.1 Sphingomicrobium sp.
TCCGTTCGATCATGCCGACATGCTCCGATGGATGTTCTGGGAGCAATATAATCACGAGCCGAACATCGCGACGCTGCGCTTCTGGATGGGCTGGGTCGGCTTAGACAATCTGACCGAGTCACAGCGGCTGCAGCTGACACCAAAGCGCACGGCCGGGAATTCGGCGCTTAAGCTGATGGACGATCATCTGAGCGGCCGCGAATGGTTCGTCGGCGACGCAATGAACCTCGCCGACATTTGTCTGTTCGCCTACACGCACGTCGCCGGCGACGCCGATTTCGATCTCAAGGCCTACCCCAATGTCCTCGAGTGGGTGGAGCGCATCAAGGGACAGCCGCGCTACCTGCCTATGGAGGCCTGATCAGCCTTGCTCCTGCGGCGGTGCAGGACTACATCGCGCGCCAAGCCGGCCGCTCCGTGAAGGGGCGGCCCTATTTGTTTGTAATTCTGCGGGAGAGACCCAGTGGCGCAAAATGCCCAGCCCCTGATGCCCCATGCGACCGCCGCGTGGCTCGTCGACAACAGCTCGCTGACGTTCGAGCAGATCGCCCAGTTCTGCGGTCTTCACATCCTCGAGGTGCAGGCGATCGCCGACGATACGGCAGCGACCAAGCTGACCGGCCGGGACCCGATCCGCGCCGGCGAGCTGACGCATGAGGAGATCGAGAAGGGGCAGAACGATCCTGACTATGCGCTCCAGATGCACAAGGCCCCGGAAGCGGTACGACGCACGCGCGGCCCGCGCTACACGCCGGTCAGCAAGCGCCAGGACAAGCCGGATGGGATCGCCTGGATTATCAAGAACCATCCGGAGGTCAGCGACGGCCAGATCAGCAAGCTGATCGGCACGACGCGGACGACCATCGCGGCGATCCGTGAGCGGACGCACTGGAACATGGCCAACATCACGCCGAAGGACCCAGTTACGCTCGGCCTGACTACTCAGCGCGAGCTCGACGCCGCCGTCGCCAAGGCAGCCAAGGCGGCCGGTATCAGCGCGCCGACCGATACGCGCCTCGATAGCGACCGCGAAGCCCTGATCGAGCAGCTCCGCCACGAGCGCGAGCAGCATGCCCGCGACGCCGAGGCCGCCCTTGCGGAGGCCGGCGACGAGGCGCTGCGCGAAGAGGTCGTGCCGGGAATCCGCGACCCGTTCACGAACCGTCCGACCGAATAGCGGGTCGCTTGATTTGAACAGCGGCGCGGCTCAAATCCCTGCCATGGACACCGCCACCACCGTAGAACAGCTGAGCTTCGAGGACGCCCTCAAGCGACTCGAGGAGATCGTGCGCACGCTCGAGAAGGGCGAGGCTCCGCTCGACCAGTCGATCGAGCTCTACCAGGAAGGCGATCGCCTGCGTCGCCACTGCGAGGCGCGCCTCAAGGACGCCCAGGCGCGTATCGAGCAGATCGCCTTCGGAAGCGACGGCAAGCCGGCGGGGCTCAGGCCCTTCGATGCCGGTTGAGACAATCGACCGGCTCGCCCACGAGCTGAAGACCGAGGCGACGGCCGTCTCGGCCGATGTCGACGGTTTCTTCGGCCAATTGCTCGCACCGACCGGCGATAGCCGCGAGCGTTTCTACGAAGCGATGCGCCACGCCGCGATCGGCGGTGGCAAGCGCCTTCGCCCGCTGCTCACCGTTGCTTCGTCGCGCCTCTTCGCGATCGCCCGCGAGCGAGCGCTCCGGGTCGGCTGCGCGATCGAGGCGATCCACGTTTATTCCCTGATCCACGACGATCTGCCCTGCATGGACAACGCCGAGCTACGGCGCGGCAAGCCGACGGTGCACAAGGCCTACGGACAAGCGGCGGCCGTGCTGGCCGGCGACAGCTTGCATGCGCTCGCCTTTGACATCCTCGCCGATCCGGCGACGCATGAAGACCCTTGGGTACGCTCCGACCTCGTCCTGGAGCTGGCGCGCGCCGCCGGGCCTAACGGGATGGCGGGCGGCCAGATGATGGATCTCGCCGCCGAGGGCCAGACACTGGACCTTCCCTCCATCACCCGCCTTCAGCAGCTCAAGACCGGTGCGCTGATCGAATATGCGGTCGAAGCGGCCTGTATCATGAACAAAATGCCGCCGGATGCGCGCACGCCATATCGCGGCTACGCGCGCAATATCGGCCTCGCCTTCCAGATCGCCGACGATCTAATCGACCATAGTGGCGACGAGGCGGCTGCGGGGAAGCCGACCGGACGTGATGCCAACGCGGGAAAGGCGACGTTCGTATCCCTCCTCGGCGAGGAGCGCGCGCGCCAGCAGGCGGGCTTTCTGGTCAACCAGGCGATCGAGCATCTTTCGGGTCACGGCAGCGAAGCGGACCTACTCCGTGCCATCGCCCGCTTTGCGATAGAAAGAGACCATTGATGAAAGTGGCGGTCTATCCCGGGACCTTCGATCCGGTCACGCTCGGGCATCTCGACATAATTCGGCGCGGCGCGCACCTGGTCGACAAACTGGTGATCGGAGTCACCACGAACCCGTCGAAGGAACCGATGTTCAGCGTCGGCGAGCGGCTGGCGATGGTTCGCCGCGAGGTCGTCGACATTCCCGGCAACATCGAGGTCGTCGAGTTCAACTCGCTCCTGATGGAATTCGCCGAGCAGCAAGGCGCGACCGCGATCCTGCGCGGGCTGAGGGCCGTCGCAGACTTCGAATATGAGTTCCAGATGGCCGGCATGAACCAGCAGCTGAACGACGATATCGAGACGGTATTCCTGATGGCCGACGTGTCGCTTCAGCCGATTGCGTCGAAGCTGGTGAAGGAGATCGCGAGATACGGCGGGTCGATCGACAAGTTCGTGACGCCCGCGGTTGCCGAAGACGTACGCAGGCATCTCGCCGGCGGTTCACAATAAAGTCAGAGCTCAAAGCGCAGCCACGCGACGAGGATTTGGGGAGGGAAATGTTCAGTAAGCTTCTGTTCGCGCTGCCGCTCGCATTGCTGATCGCAGCAGCTCCGGCCCCGCCACCGCCCTCGCCATCGATAGCGACTCCGCCAGAAGTTGCCGCCAATCCGGCCAACCATCTCTTCCTTGACCTCTCGACCGGAGGAACAGTGGAGATCGTCCTGCGCCCGGATCTCGCCCCGCATCACATCGAACGTATCCAGACGCTGGTCCGCCAGGGCTTCTACAACGGGCTGACGTTCCACCGCGTGATTCCCGACTTCATGGCGCAGGGCGGCGATCCGAAGGGCACGGGGGAGGGCGGATCGAGCCTGCCCGACCTCAAAGCCGAATTCACTTCCGTGCCGTTCCTTCGAGGAACGGTCGGCATGGCGCGCACCGACAGCCCGGACACGGCGAACAGCCAGTTCTTCATCATGTTCGTGCCCCACCCCGAGCTCGACGGGAATTATACCGTCGTTGGCCGGGTGGTGAAAGGAATGGAGGCCGTCGACGCAATTGCGCCGGGTGAGCCGCCGGAGAACCCGACGAAAATTGTGAAGGCCTATCTCGGCAGCTAATGCGCTTGCCATGCGCGTTGCTGACTTCGACTTCGACCTCCCCGCCGGGCGCATAGCACTGCGGCCGGCGCGGCCGCGCGACAGCGCCCGCTTGCTGGTCGTCGAGGGCAAGCAGGTCTCGGATCATCAGGTGCTGGATCTTCCAGGCCTGCTTGGCGCCGGCGATGTGCTGGTGTTCAACGATACGAAGGTCATCCCCGCGCAGCTTGAGGGCCGGCGCGGGGATGCGAGTATCGGCGCGACCCTCCACAAGCGCGAAGGGCCCCGCGCCTGGCAGGCATTCCTCCGCAATGCGAAGCGGGCTCGACCCGGCGATACGATCGACTTCGGCGAGGGTGTCCATGCCTCGGTCGTGGACAAGTCGGACGCCGGCTCGGCGCTTCTCCATTTCCATGGCGAGGAGCCGGTAGAGCTCCTGCTTGAGCGCGCGGGCAGGATGCCGCTTCCGCCCTACATCGCCTCGCGCCGCGAGATTGATGAGCATGACCGCGAAGATTATCAGACCATGTTCGCGAAGGAGGAAGGCGCGGTCGCGGCGCCGACGGCCGCGCTGCACTTCACCCCGGAGTTGCTCAAGGCGCTCGACTCACGCGGGGTGGGGCGCGAGACCCTGACTCTCCATGTCGGCGCTGGCACGTTCCTGCCGGTCAAGAGCGAGCGCATCGACGAGCACAAGATGCACGCCGAATGGGGCCGCATCGACGCCGCAACCGCCGAACGGCTCAACCAAGTTCGGCGCTCTGGCGGCCGGCTCATCTCCGTCGGCACAACCAGCCTACGACTACTCGAAAGCGCCACTGGCGATGACGGCATTATTCGCCCGTTCGAAGGCGACACGGCGATCTTCATCACGCCTGGCTACCGGTTCAAGGCGATCGACGGGCTAATCACCAATTTTCACCTGCCGCGCTCGACGCTCTTCATGCTGGTGAGCGCACTAATGGGCCTCGACGTGATGCAGCGCGCCTACGCGCACGCGATCGAGGCTGGGTATCGCTTCTACTCGTATGGGGACGCGAGCCTGTTGCTTCCCTCAGCAGCTTGACGGCTGCAACCAATGGCTGAGGTCTCGGCCGATCAACTCGCCGAGCTTGTCGACCTCGCCTTTGTAGTGCGCCTGGATCTCGCGCTGGACGGCTAGCGGTACCGGCGTCTTGTCCTCGGGCGCCCGGTTCCAGCGGAGAAGCCGCTTGCGCAGCGACTTCGAGCCCGTGCCCGGTGCAGTCTCGCTCGCCTTCTTGCCCGCTTCCTTGTCGAAGCGGCCCTGGAATCGGAGCGTTGCGAGATAGGGCAGGAGGATTCGCGGAGGGCGCTTCAACAACTGCTGCAGGAAGAGGTATCGAACGCCCTTGCCCTCGCGTTCGCGCTTGAACTCGGGCGGTGGAACCAGCTCCAGTCCTGCGAACTCAAGCAGGCGCCGATGTTGAGCGCCCGGATCGGCGACGAGGTCGTCGAACACCATGACGAGGCAGCGTTCCTTGCCGACCGCCTTGAACAGGCGTTCGACATAGGTGCCGTAGCGAGCAGCTTCATCGTAGCGGAGGAAGCGCGGGTCGATCGTGCTCCACGGAATCCGACGGTTCGCTGCACGGTCCGGAACGGCTGCCCAGGCATCCTGGAAGCTGCGGATATTCTCGTCGCCGGTGAAGATCAGGCGTTTATGGAGCGAAGGGAGGAGCGCGAGCGGGTCGCGGACCCCTACGACGAAGCGCGAGTTGGGCCACAGCTTGAGGACCGGCTCCAGCTGTTCTGGCGCATAGAGATAAGAGACCGAGCCGTCCGCACCCACCGTCTGTGGTGGCTTCGGCTGCGCGAAGTAGTGGTCGAGGTAGTCATGCTCGACGCGGCGCCGCAGATCTCCGTCATCCAGGCTTCGCAGATCGTACTGCAGGAAGTAGTGCGGCTCCTTAACGAAAGGGAACAGGATCTGCGGGTGGTACTGGAGCCATCGCGCCATCGTCGTCGTGCCGCACCGGGGCGCTCCGACGATGAACACGAATCTGTCGACATCTTCGATATGCGGCATCGCCCCGGGGCCCTAACATGGGATCGAGCCTTGACCAGCCCTGTTCGAGTTGCAGCAAATGGATGAGCCGCTAAGCGCGAGCGCGTGACCCGCTTCTCTTTTT
>DASQYQ010000270.1:0-2315 GCA_035639115.1 Sphingomicrobium sp.
CAAGGATCTCCAGAGCGGGGAGCGGCAGGTGACGCAGCTCCACGTCGCCGGGGATTTCGCCGACCTGCACGGCTTCACTCTTAAGCAGCTAGACCACGACGTCGCGACGATTAGCGATGCCCGGATCGCGGTCGTGCCCCACGAGCGGATCCGCGAGACGACGGAACAATATCCGCGGTTGGGCCGGATCTACTGGTTCATGACCAACGTGGACGCGGCCATCCAGCGCGAGCTTTCCCTTTCGCTCGGGCAGCGCTCGGCGATCTCGCGAATGGCGCATCTCTTCTGCGAGCTCTACGTCAGGCTCGAGGTCGTCGGGCGGGCCAGCTGCGACGGATACGAATTCCCGCTCACCCAGCGGGAGCTCGCGGAGTGCCTCGGACTGACGGTGGTCCATGCCAACCGCACGCTCCAGGAGCTCCGCAGGCGTGGCCTTGTCGAGCTGGAGAACCGGCGACTGACGATTCGCGACCGGCGCGGCCTCGAGGGCGTGGCCGAGTTCGACGCAAGCTACCTCTACCTGAACCCGCAGCCGCTCTAAGCAGCAATTTCGTGGCCGATGGCACAGCAGCGCTCGAGCGGCGTTGGCGATGCCGTGGCAAGCACGACGAAGACCTCAGGCGCCGACAGCAACAGCGCAAATGAAAGCTCCGCACTCGCGCACAACTGGCGCACCTGGCTCCTTGCCGTCCTCCTTATCGCGGGCGTGGTCGTAGCGGTGCTCCACTGGGGCGACGTCAAGAAGTTCGGCGAACTGGTCACACACTCGAAACCCCTCTGGTTGTTAGCCGCCGCAGCGGCACAGCTGCTTACCTATGTCGCGCTCGCGCTGGAGTGGACACGGGTGCTTCGCGCCGGGAAGTGCAGGGCTCCATTCGGCAAGCTGCTCGGACTGACGGTAGCCAAGCATTTCGCCGACCAGATGGTGCCGACGGCCGGGATGAGCGGCAATGTGGTGGTGGTGGACCGGCTACAGGCGATCGGTGCCGACCGGCCGGTCGCGCTCGCGACCTTGATCATTACGATCATCGCTTATTATGCCTCGTACGGCGGCGCGTCGCTCGTCGCGCTCATCCTCCTCTGGTGGAATGGGCGCACGAGCTGGGTAGTACTCGGGTTGATCGGCGCCTCCCTCGGGTTGTCCGCGGCAGTTCCCGCGCTTGCCCTGTGGCTGCACCGGAAGGGCGCGAAGGCAATCCCGGGATGGCTTCGGCGGATCAGGACGGTCTGCGAGCTGTTCGAAATGATCAAGGAAGCGCCGGCGCGGCTGGTGCGCAGCGAGCGCCTGGCCCTAGAGCTGAGCCTGCTCAACGGCGCGGTCTTCGCGCTCGACGGCCTGACGATGCAGCTCTGCTTCTTCGCGCTCGGCCTGCACGTTCCGTTCAGCACTGCGTTCAGCGCGTTCATCCTCGCTTCGATCGTCGTGACGCTTGGCCCGATCCCGATGGGGCTCGGTTCGTTCGAGGCGGTCAGCATCGGAACGCTTCGGGCAATGGGCGTGCCGTTCGAGGCGGCCCTCTCGGCCACGCTGCTGTTCAGGGGTTATACCTTGTGGGTCCCGCTCATTCCCGGGATGTTCGCGGCGCGGCGGCAGCTGAAGACCGACAAGAAGAGGAAGGCTAGGAGGAAGAAGAGAGCTAGCGGTCGCGGATGACACTGTCCTCGACCCAGTCGGCGTAGCTTCCGAGGATCTTTTCGATTGGCCAGGCAACGATGCAGGGCACGTCGTAGCTGTGCAGCTGTGCGATGCGCTCCATCAGCGCATCGCTTCGCCAATGGTGGGTCTTGAAGATCGCCGCCACCTCGTCGGCAGTCTCGATCTTGCCCTTCCAACGGTAGATCGAGCGGATCGGCGCGAATATGTTGACGCAGGCCGCGAGCCGTTCCTCGACGGCCGTGCTGCCGATGCGCTCGGCCTCCTCCGCGTTGGCGAATACGGCGTAGATCGAGAGCACGCTCACGCTCGAGCGCGGCCGAGCTCGTGCGCGCCCCAAACGGTTGAAGCGAGCAGCAGCGCGCCCGTGGCTTGATGGAGCACGGCCAGGGAGATCGCGATTCCGGAGAGGACGGTCAGGATCCCGAGGATGATTTGCGTCCCGAACGCCGAATGGATCGCGATCGACGCCTTCCGTGCGCCCGGCACTTTCCGCACCTTCCGCGCGAACAGGACGAGCACGGCAACCACGACCCAAGCCCACCAGCGGTGCATGAAGTGGAGGAGATAGAGGTCATGCGTCATCGCGAAGCCGGCACCATGCGACCAGTCGATTCCCTCAGGTACGAAATGGTCGCCCATCAGCGGCCAGGTGTTCGAG
>DASQYQ010000271.1:0-8751 GCA_035639115.1 Sphingomicrobium sp.
GTCGCGCCGCTTGTCATCCAGATTGCCGACCATGCGATCCTCCGTCGTGCGAATCATAACACACATCGGAAGGACGTAGTCGCCATAGGTGCTGTGTTAGTCCGGTAATGTCTCGAATGGGTGGAAAGCAGACATTCCAAATGGATCGGTAATTGCACCGATGCTCCGTCCGACTAACTACGCCTAGCAGGGTAATCTGCAGCGCCGCATGGGCTCTGCTGGAGGCGTGGGAAACTTGCCTTGAAATGGTTCGCGTTAGGGGTCCTGTTGTTGAGTCTGCCCGCGAGCGAGGCGAGCGCCCAGGATAAAGAGTCTCAAGAACTCGCGAAGCAGCTCGCCAATCCCATTGCTTCCCTCATCAGCTTCCCGCTTCAAAGCAATTATGATTGGGGTCTGGGTCCGAGCGGCAACGGTGGCCAATACAAACTCAACGTTCAACCGGTCGTGCCCGTCACACTCAACAGCAACTGGAACCTGATCTCGCGAACGATCGTGCCAGTAGTCGGACAGCATGATGCGGTAACCGTACCTCAGGAGACCGGCAACAGTCAGGTCGGCATTGGTGATATCGTGCAGAGTCTCTTCTTTTCGCCGCAGAAGCCGACCAGCGGCGGCATTATCTGGGGCGCTGGTCCGGTGTTCCTTGTGCCCACCGCAACAGACAAGTTTCTGGGCTCGGGCAAGTTCGGAGCCGGACCAACTATCGTTGTGCTCAAGCAGAGCGGCCCGTGGACCGTCGGCGCTCTTGCCAATCACCTCTGGTCGGTCGCTGGAAAGGACCATCGCGATAAAGTCAGCGCGACGTTTCTACAGCCATTCGTTGGTTATACGACGAAGACCGCGACAACCTTCACGGTGAACTCTGAGGCGACCTATGACTGGGCTCACAAGCATTGGACGGTGCCGGTGAACGTCATGATTGCTCAGCTGCTGCCGCCGAAGATGACGGGCATGTCGTTTCCGATCCAGATTCAAGGTGGCATCCGACATTACTTCGTCCACGCGGATGGGGGGGCGGAGAACGGGGTGCGCTTGAGCATTGTCGCCCTTTTTCCACGCAGGTGACGACTTCCTTAGTCCGCATGGGGGAAACCAGCGATTGGCTCAGTGGATTAACGCCCTCGCTTTCGCGGCGAGCGCAGCGAGGCGATCTGCAACCGCGTTTTGAAGATCATTGTCGTCCGGGTCTAAGTTCACGGCTTCCCCGGAAATGGTCTCGCATTCGGCTGCTAACTTAAGAAGGAAAGCTCTGGTCGAAGGATGGTACGCTCGGGCGGCCTCGATGTGGCATCGTCGCGCCCACTCTGCGGCATCGGTTATAAGGGTCCCCGTCCTCGCGCTCGGCACTGAGGTGCGTTAGATCTCGAGATCGCCGGAGGGAATCGGGATAAACACCAAATCCATATCAGCATGACGGACCGCAATAGAGGGACTGTGAGCGCGGTTTGGGTTTCAAGGGAAAATGTCTTTAGACTTCCCCAGCGGACCGAGGATTATCCATGTCTTGACCCACGACCGTGGCCTTCGCGGGGAAGTATCAGTGTCGCAAGAGCATCTCGGACTATTCGATACTCCACCCGACCGGCACGAAATCCGGCTTGGCCTCGCTGTTGTCGCCCTGCTGTTCGCTCTCCTGATTTTCATTTTGCCGCTGCGAAACATTCAGTTGGGCGCGATCGATGCGTTCATTCCCATCATCAACACCGCCATGCTCGTGGGGGAGTTGATTATTGCGACATTGCTCTACTCTCAGGCGACGGTCTTTCGATCTCGCGCCCTAACCGTCCTGGCATCGGGCTACGTATTTTCAGCCCTGATGCTCGTTCCACACGCGCTAACGTTCCCCGGGGCTTTTACCCCAACCGGATTGCTCGGTGCCGAGGTCAGCACGACGGCCTGGTTGGCAATGTTTCGGCGGTATGCAATTCCAATCGCAATTGTCTCCTATGCCTTCCTAAAGCGTGCTGACCTAGCCGCGCTCGCAGAAACGCGCCATTCTCCGCGAATCCTTGAAGGTGTGCTGGCAGCGATCACGCTGGCCGTCCTGATGACGGCGCTCGCAACTGTCGGGCACAATTGGCTACCATCACTCGCCGTCAATGCTCGTAATGGAGTTCCATCTCACCTGGTCATCGCGAACTCGGTCACAATTCTCCTGTCAGCCTCCGCGATGATGTTGCTATTTCGGCAGCTAAGGTCGGTACTCGATATGTGGCTGTTGGTCGTGCTGTCGGATTGGGTGGCCAGCTCTCTGTTGAATCTGGCCGTCCACACCCGCTTCACGCTCGGTTTCTATTACCTGTTCGGCATGATGATGGTTTCAAACCTCGTCGTCATGATTGCCCTGCTGACTGAATCCAATCGCCTCCATGCCCGCCTCGCTCTGTCAACTGCGGCTAGCCAACGCGAGCGCGAAGCTCGGCTGTTGTCGATGGACGCGGTGACGGCTTCGGTTTCTCACGAGGTCGGGCAGCCGCTGGCCGCCGTCCGTCTGAACGCGTCCGCTGCTCTCCGTTGGCTGGATCGAAAAAAGCCGGATGTTGGAAGGGCCATCAGTTCGCTGCGCACCGTTAGTGATGCCGCAGAGCGTACCTTTGCCATAATCAAAAGCATCCGCGCGACATTCGCACGGGAGCCAAGTCACGCAGTCGAGTTCAACATCAATGATTTGCTGATCGAGACTGCGTCGCTGCTCGATAGGGAGCTGGCGGCTGACAAGATATCTCTGAACCTCGCGCTGGATGAGTCGCTGCCGCTGGTCTTAGGAGACCGGGTTCAGTTGCAGAGAGTGCTCGTCAACCTCGTCATGAACGCGATTGAGGCTCTGCGAACAGCACCGAGCCAGAGTCGTCAGATAGCAATAAGCTCGTCGCCGCAGGGCGACAACGACGTGCTGGTCCTGATTAGCGATAGCGGGCCCGGTATCGCTGCTGAGGACATGAGTCGAATATTCGAGGTGTTCTTTACAACCAAATCTACTGGTACCGGCTTGGGGCTGCCGTTATGCCGTATCATCGTGGAAGAGCACGGGGGGCGTCTCTGGGCATCAAGCAGCGAGCTGCAGGGTGCTAGCTTTCATATCCGGCTACCGCGTAGCGGCGCACAAGAAATGCTCTCGGACTCGGTAGATCAGGCTCTGACGAGTCTTGAGAACTCCTTGGCGTGGTTGCGCCGAGCTGAGTCCGATAACTCCTCCGAATTGATCGCTGAGCTTGAACATGTTGCCCATGAGATTCGCCACACGATGCGAGGATTAAAGCGCTAGCTCGAATGTCCGCCGAGTACCGCCCAGGGAGATCCTCAATGCTAATGTCCGCAATGGATCGAAAGCCGACCTAAGCCGACAGTCCGCTAACGGCCAAAACAGCCCCTTACTCGTCGCAGCAAAGGCCTATTTCGCAACCAATGCGATTGTCGGAATCAATCCACCTGACACGTGTTTTTCGATTCCGTACTGCCGCTGATGCTGCAGAGAAAGGCGCGCGAATACGGCCGCTTTCGCGGCCTCGACGAATTCTCCGGTACCGCAGAACCACAGAAAAGGCGCCATTCCGCGCCATTCCAGCGTGGTCTTTTTCGTTGTTCTCCAATGACTTAGACTGTGTGGCGGAGCGGGAGGGATTCGAACCCTCGATACGGTTTTGCCGTATACTCACTTTCCAGGCGAGCGCCTTCGACCACTCGGCCACCGCTCCGCATGCCAGGAAGGCGGCCATCTAAGGGCCTAGCGCGCGACGGGCAAGGTTGCGGGTCGTAACGACCGTCCCTAGTCCAACGAGCATGACCCCCGCCGAGCGCCTTGCCGGTCGAATCCCGAGTGCCGCCGATATCGAGGCGATCGCTCGGCGAACGCTCCACCGCCTGCCTTCGCCGTTCGCGGAGAGCCTGGGGGAGATCGTGCTTCTGATCGATGAAGTGGCGAACCCGGACACTGCGCATCGGCTCGGCCTCAACCATCCGATGCAGCTCAGGGGGCTCTACGAAGGCATTCCGCTCCATCGCCAGAGCATTCAGCAGTCGGGGACTCTGCCGGAGCGGATCACTCTCTACCGCCGCCCAATTCTTGCCGAATGGCAGTCGTCGGGGTTCAGCCTCGAGCAGCTCGTCTCCCACATCCTAATTCATGAGGTCGGCCATCACTTCGGCTTTTCCGACGACGACATGCACGCGCTCGAGGACGAGGGGGAGTGAGCATTCTCCTGCGCTTCGAACAGGTGGCACTTTGGCGCGGCGGGCGGCTGCTTTTCGAAGAGCTCGACCTGACGATCGGAGCTGGCGAGGCCGTTCAGGTCGCAGGACCGAACGGCAGCGGCAAATCGAGCCTGATCCGCCTGGCGGCCGGCTTGCTAGAGGCCGAACGAGGCCATGTCGATCGCACGCGGCTCGCGCTTGCTGACCACAATCTCGCGCTCGATCGGGAATTATCGCTGGCGAGCGCGCTTCGCTTCTGGGGCGGTGCAATCGATGCGGCCTTGGATGCGCTCGGCCTGACTGAGCTCGCCGACGTTCCGGTGCGGCTTCTGTCGTCGGGGCAGGCGAAGCGCGCGACTCTCGCTCGAGTAGCGGCGTCCGGGGCCCCGCTCTGGCTGCTCGACGAGCCGCTGAACGCGCTCGACGCCGCCGGTGCCGTTCGGCTTGGACGGCTCATCGACCAGCATCGATCCGACGGCGGTGCTGTCGTCGCCGCGTCACACCAGGCTCTGCCGGGCGGCTGGCGCGTCGTGGAGCTCGGCGCTTGATCGGGTCGTTGATCGCTCGCGACGTGCGCCGGGGTCTCTCGGGCCCCGCATGGCTTCCGATCGCCTTCTTCCTTCTCGTCTCTGCGCTGGTTCCGTTCGCGATCGGTCCCGATCCACGACTGCTGTCGAGAATTGGTCCGGGCACGTTGTGGATCGCCGCGCTCACCGCGGCATTGCTTCCGATCGAGCGGCTGGTTGAGCCTGATCGCGCGGATGGCATCCTCGACCAACTTTTTCTGCATGGGATTGCCGAAGAGAGCATCGCCTTGGCGAAGATTGCCGCCCACTGGCTGACCTTTGCACCGCTTTTGCTCATTGCGGCTGTGCCCGCTTCGGCACTTCTCGCAATGGACGGCGTGTGGCTGGAGCGCACGGAAGTCGCTTTGCTGGTGGGAACTGCCGGCCTCGCGGCGCTCGCCGTTGCCGTCGCGGCGGTCACCGCCGGGCTCCTACGAGCGGGTTCGCTTGCGGGGCTCTTGCTGCTCCCGCTTGCAGTGCCGCTGCTGATCTTCGGCGCAGCAAATTCGCTGCTGCTGGAGGCTGCCGCGTCGCTTCTCCTTACCGCTGGCGCGCCCTTTGTGGCTGGCGCGGCGATCCGGGCGGCTAGGACCTAGACCAGCGCGCAAAAATGGCGGTCGGAAGAAGCAGCCCCCTCGCCTCCTCGCGCACCGACATCTCGCCCATTTCGACGTTGCCGTGGAGATCCGCTAGAGTTTGCTTCACCAGCTCCCCGATGGCGAGCGCCGACATGCGCACGGCATAGACGGTCAGCACCAAGAAGCGGCTGTTCTCGTCGAGCAGCCGGCGGCAGTCGGCAAGGAGAGGCGCGAGATTCTCTTCGAGCCGCCAGACCTCCCCGGTCGGGCCGCGGCCGAACTTGGGCGGATCGAGCAGAATGCCGTCGTAGCGGCGCCCGCGACGAACCTCGCGCGCGGTGAACTTGGACGCGTCGTCGACGATCCAGCGTATCGGCCGATCCTCCATCCCGGAATGGCGCGCATTCTCCTTCCCCTGCTCGACGGACTTCTTTGAAGCGTCAACGTGGACGAGCTTTGCTCCTGCATTGCTGAGCAGCAATGTGCCGACGCCCGTGTAGCCGAACAGGTTGAGGACTTCGGCATCGGTTGAGCGCTGCTGCATCCAATCCCATTGCGGCGCCATGTCGGGGAAGAAGCCGAGGTGCCGGAACGGAGTCAGCGAGGCGGCGAATCGCACCTTGTCGCGCGACAGCTCCCACTGCCGCGGCACCGGGCGATGCTCGACCCATCGGCCGCCGCCTTCCTCGTCCGAGCCCGGGACAAAGGTCGCATCGGGGTCCCAATCGTCGCGAGCGGGCGCCCACATCGCTTGGGGTTCGGGCCGGGCGACCTGGACTTCTCCATAACGCTCCAACTTCTGACCGTTACCGCAATCGATCAGCCCCCAGTCGTTCCAGGGCTCGGCTACGATCGTCTCCAGATCGCTCACGCAGCGAGAGCAAGCTGCGCGCCGACCGAAGCCACGGCGGCGCGTCCGTCGAGCAAGGCGGCGCCCGCCGCTTTCGCGGCGGTCGCATCGACTGCGCGCAAGTGGCCGAGCAATTCCTCCACCGGAAGGATCCGCCCGAACACCTCGATCGACCGAGCCATCTGGTCGGCCCGGCCCTGCGCGCTTTCCATGCTCATCAGCAGCCCGGCTTCGAGCTGCGCGCGAGCGCGATTCACTTCGACATCGGTCAGAGTCTCGACCGCGTCCGAAAGGACCGAACGCGCGAGGTTCATCGATTCGACGGCCCTCGTGCGGTCGGCCGCGCAGCTCATCGCGACGAGGCCGGTGTCGGCATAGGCCTGCTGCCAGGCGCTTACCGAATAAGCGAGTCCGCGGTCCTCGCGGAGCTCCTGGAACAGCCGCGACGACATTCCGCCGCCGAGCGCCTGCACGAACACCGACAGCGCGGGCAGCCGCGGATCGGACGCGGCAAATCCGGGCAAGGCGAGGCACCAATGCGCCTGCTCGAAATCGCGGCGGTCGTTGCGGACCCCGCCGCTGAATTCCGCGGAACCGATCGGCACCCCAGGCCAATTCTCCATGTCGCCGAACAGCCGCTCGGCCATCTTGAGGATTTCGGCAGGGTCTACCTTGCCGCCGGCGGAGAGGATCAGCCGGGAAGGCACGAGCTCGTCGCGGATCCAGTTGCGGCAATCTTCCGCGGTGATGCTCCGAAGCGTCTCTTCCTTTCCGAGCACCGAGCGCCCGAGAGGCTGCCCCTCGAAGGCCGCTTCGAAGAGATGGTCGTGAACCAGGTCGTCGGGTGAATCGATGACTTCGCCAAGCTCTGAGAGGATGACCGTCTTCTCGCGCTCGAGATGCCCGGCATCCATGTGCGGCTGGCGGAGGAAGTCGGCGATCAGCTCCGCCAGGAGGAGCGCGTCCTTCGCCAGCGTCCGACCATAGAAGACCGTCTGGTCGCGTGCGGTCCAGGCGTTGATGACTCCGCCGACGTCCTCGATCGCTTCCGCGATCTGGCGCGTGTCGCGCGAGCCTGCTCCCTTGAAGACCATATGCTCGACCACATGAGCGAGCCCGTTGAGATGCGCCGGTTCGGAGCGGGAACCGATCATTGCATAGAGCCCGAGCGCCACCGATTCCGCGCTCGGCAGCGGGTCGACGGCAATGGTGAGGCCGTTCGAGAGGACGTGCATTTCACCGCTCACTGCTTCGACTGCTCCTTCCACCTTCGATTCAATGCGAGCCCATAGATAATGAGCGCGATTGCAGCGAAGCTGAACCATTGTAGCGCATAGGATCGGTGATTGTTCGGAATGCTGTCTAGCGACGGCGGCGCGCTTGGTTGAAGGCCCGGAGGAGCGCTCGCAGCGACGAGACGCATCCCGCTGCGCCGATCGGGCGCGATCACTCCACTGACGAGCCCCCCCTTCCAATTGACCTTCGCGTTCGGGTCTTTCGACCAGCCCAGCTCGACGCTCATGCCGGGCCCCTCGGCACCGGTAGCGCAATCGATGATCTGCACGTAGCCCGGTTCCCCCGCCTTGTTCTCGCCGGCGATCGCTCTCTTCGAAACCGGCCGCAGGCAGTTGCCGGTGGCGTTACGGAAAAGGGGGAGCTGGTTCCTCGCCAGCGGAACCGTCGGCCAGGTGATCGGCGGCAGCTGCTGCGCCTGCCGGTATTGAGCAAGCAGCCCCTCCTTCCACTTGGCGCGCTGGAGCTGCCAGACTCCAAGTCCGATCATCAGAGCGACCGCCGCTGCGACGACGATCGTCGGTAGAACCGGCAGGCGACGGGTCATTTGCGGATTCGTCCTTCGCGGGCGCGATGGCGGTATTCCTGCGCGAGTAGCCAGGCTTTCGAGAAGCGGAGGCCGCCGATCGTGAGCGCGGTCGCAATCGGGATCCAGACGAGATGCACCCACCACGGCGGCGAAAAAGCGCCGTCGACAACCAGAGCGCCGACAACGACGATCGTACCGACGATGAAGATCAGGAACGCCGCCGGCCCATCACCGACATTGAAGCTATCGAAATCGAGGCCGCAATTGCTGCACCTCGATGCAAAGCGCACCCAATTTGCGAAGAGCCTGTGCTCGCCACAGCGCGGACAATCGCCCTTCATCGCAACCGAGAGCGAAGAGGGCTCGCCGGCGCTTTCGGCGGAGGTCACCCGGCGTGCGGCGCGCCCCAGCCGCCCCAGACGTAGATGGTGGTGAACAGGAACAGCCACACCACGTCGACGAAATGCCAGTACCAGGCCGCCGCTTCGAACCCGAAATGCTGCCTCGGCGTGAAGTCGCCCTTGATCGCGCGGACCAGGCAGACGATCAGGAAGATCGTTCCGACGATCACGTGGAAGCCGTGGAAGCCGGTCGCCATGAAGAAGGTCGACCCGTAGATGCTGTTCTTGAACGGGAACGGCGCGTGGACGTACTCCCAGCCCTGGCAGAACGTGAACGTCATACCGAGCAGGATCGTGAGCAGAAGGCCGATCTTAAGGCCGCGACGATCACCGTGGATCAGTG
>DASQYQ010000272.1:0-5944 GCA_035639115.1 Sphingomicrobium sp.
CATTGTTCCAGCTGCCAGCGTTCATCGATGCTGACCGCCTGCCAGGCTTGATCGGCGGTCGTCGACTTTTCGAGAACGGCGAGCGCCGCGACGAGCGATCCGCCAGTCGTCACTAACGGCGACAGCCCGGCCAGATGAAAAGCATCGAGCTCCGCGACCGCTTGCGAGAGCCGGTCGATCGTCGCCTGCGACTGGGGCACGTGCACCAGTCCCGTGGTCGTCGAAAAATCGATGTCGTAGCGGCGCCTCGCCCAAGCAAGCAGCTGGTCCCAGCTCTCGGCCTGGCGGCTGACCAGCTCCGGCGGCCATTCGGAACGGTAGCAGGCGAGATCCGCCTCGGCATATTTCGCAAGGCCGCTCGCGAACATTTCGCGATTCGGAGCGATTCGATCGATCGCCGCATTCGCCAGACCCAAGAACTGCATTGCCCGGGCGTCGATATCTTCTTCGACTGAGCGCCATTCGTCGGCGATTGCGTTTGCAAGCGCTTCGGTGGGCACGAGTAACGACGCTCCCGCCGGAGTGCGCACCGCTCGGTCGTCGAGCGTGACCGCCCAGCCGCCATCCTTCTTTCCGACTTCGACGTCCTTCCAAAATCGCTTCACTGCTTGTCCCGGTCCTGCCGGTCCCATTCACGCTTGAGCAGCCGCGGAGCGAACAACGCATCGATTGCCCCAAGGATGGCGACGATTGCACCGACCTGCGGCCATCCGCCCGGCCGCAGGACGCTGGTGTAGATGATCGCCAGGCCGAGGAAGAAGATGGCAAGGCCGCCGAACCGCACGAGCGAGTAGATCAGCAGCCGGTTCCGCCAGGTCGAATCATCCATCGACATGCCCCCCAATGATTTCCAGCACGTCGAGCGGCCGTTCGGCGACCGCGACTGCTCCCGCCGCCATCAACTCCTCCGCGTCATGATAGCCCCAGCCGGCGCCGATACCCGATGCGCCGGCATTCACCGCCATCGCCATGTCGAAGCTGGTGTCGCCGACGACGAGGCTGCTGTGCGGAGCCGCTCCGGCATCGGCGATCGCCTGCTCGACCATCGACGGATGCGGCTTCGACGGGTGCCGGTCGGCCGTCTGGAGCGAGACGAAGCGGGCGTGGATGTGGTGGCTTTCGAGGCAATGCTTCAGACCCCGGTCCGACTTTCCGGTCGCGACCGCGAGCAGCCAGCCGTCCTTCTCGAGCGTGTCGAGCAGCTCCAGAACCCCGTCGAACAGCGGCTCCTCCACTTCGCCAGCCGCACGGAGCTCCCAAAAGGCGCGCTTATAATCTTCGCTGAGTGCGAAATGCTGTTCGGCCGGCGCGTCCGGCAGGAGAGCAGCCATGGCTTCGGTCAGGCTGAGGCCAATGACTTTGCGTGAGACTTCCGGCGGCGGAAGAGCGAGCCCGTGTTGACCGAATGCGACCGTGACTGCCCGGTGGATCGTCGCTCCGCTGTCGACGAGCGTGCCGTCGCAGTCGAAGATCGCTAGCTTATTCACGCCCTGCCCTCAACTCGCGAACTGCAGCGACAATGTCAGTCCGGCCCGCACGCATCTGCCCGTCGATGGTCGCGGCCAGGTCTTCACCTTCCTTGTGCTGGTTGAACTTTCGAGTGCCGCGAATCGCAATCGGAACGACCTCGAAGCCAGCGATCGCGCGGGTCAAAGCTTCGAACTTGCCCTGAGCCATCTTGTCGCGAGTCCAGGGGTTGTCCGGCTGCACGCGCCGCTCGTGGATGTCGCTCAGCCGGTCGAGAAAGCCGACCAGCTCGGCGGACCTCATCTCGCGAGCCGGACCTTCAATCTCGACAGCTTCGTAATGCCAAGTCGGCACCTGGTTCTCCGAAGCATACCAGTTTGCGCTCTGATAGGCCTGCCGCCCGCTGACGCTGATGATGATGGAGTTGCCGGCTAGCCGGTCGGCGATGCGATTTCGGCGCGAGACATGGAACTGGACCCTGCCCTCGGCAACGATCACCGGAGCATGGACGACGAACAGATCGCCGGATCCACCGGCCGTGAAGATATGTGCGAAGGAATGCTCCTCCACGAAGCGAAGCATTTCCTCCGAATCCGTCCATTCGAACGCCCGGTTGGGATGCATCAGCGCTTTCCCCGGCGCGGAGCGCTCCCGCGGGCGCGGCGCTCCCCTCGCCGCTCGCGCCGGCGCGCTCGAGCTGCAGCGGCCACCTTGCGCTGCTTCGCTTCGGGCGTAGGCGCGGCCTTATGCTCGAGCGGCAAAGCATCGCCGGCCGACTGATCGAACCCCAGCGTCGCGAGGCTCTCCGAGATATGCGCCGGCAAATCGGCGGTGACGTCGATGACTCCGCCATCCGGCGCGTCGATCCGGATCCGCCGCGCGTGAAGGTGAAGCTTGCGACTGATCCCGCCGGTCAGGAACGCCTCCGCCCCGCCATATTTCGAGTCGCCGACGATCGGATGGCCGATCGCCGCCATGTGCGCGCGCAGCTGGTGGGTCCGTCCGGTCAGCGGCTGGAGCTCGACCCACGCCGCACGATTGCCGGCGCGGTCGATCGTCCGCCAGCGAGTTTTCGCCGGAAGGCCATGTTCCTCGCTGACGTGCATCTTCTCGCCGCCAGTCCCCGGCTGCTTCGCCAGCGGCGCGTCGACGAGCCCCTCTTCGGCGTCGGGAACTCCGACGACCAACGCCCAATAGACCTTCCTCGCAGTCCGACCCGAAAATGCCTTGGCGAAATGCCCGGCTGCGCGGACGGTGCGCGCCACGAGCAGCGCACCCGACGTGTCCTTGTCGAGCCGGTGAACGAGCTTGGGCCTTCCCGCCTCGCCCGCCAACCCGTCGAGCAGGCGATCGAGATGCTGGTTGGTCTTGGTCCCGCCCTGGGTCGCGAGCCCCGGCGGCTTGTTCAGGACGAAGGCGTTGGGGTCCTCGTGGATCACCATGTCCCGGACGAACTGCTCTTCGTCCTCCGTCAGCGGCTCGCGCTTGGGCCGTGCCCGCGCCGGGCGCGTTGGCACCGGGTCCAACGGAGGAATTCGGATCTCCTGCCCAGCTTCGATCCTGTCGCCGGGCACAGCGCGCTTGCCCGCGAGGCGCAGCTGGCCCGTCCGTGCCCACCGCGACACCATGTTGAAGCTGACCTCCGGCATGTGGCGCTTGAACCAGCGATCGAGGCGGATGCCGTCGTCGTCCTCGGATATGGTGAAGGTGCGCTCTTCGGTCACATAGGCGCGCTTAGGGGCGCTTCGCCCAATACTCAAACGCCTCGGCCTGCACCCTTTTGATCAGCTTCGCCGCCTTCGGCCCTTCCCACAGGCCGGTGTAGCCGTGCTTTCTCGCCCCGCCGATCCACCAGCCCTGCCCCGGGAGGCCGTCCGACTGGCGCACCACGAGCACTGCAAGCTCCGGTTCGCCCCGCTCCTCGGCTTGCTCGTCGACGAAGGTCAGCACCTTGCACAGCTGGCGCATCTTGGGCCGAGTGAAATGGTGGCCGAGTAGCTCGAGGACCTCGGAATAGCTGATCGCCTGGCGCGCCTTGGCAGACGCGACCAGTATCGCCCGCACCTCTTGCGGGTCGGCGAGCAGCCCGGCTTCGCTCACTGAGGCTGCTGGTTGAAATCCACCGGCGTCAGCTCGAACACGTCGAGCTTCGCGTCGTTCTGCGGCCACGGGATCACGAGCCGCCAGCGGAACGCGCCGATTCGCTCGAGCACCCCGGCCATGTTGCGCTTTGGATCGTCACCGTAAGCGAGCGGCTGATCCTCATTGCCGAGGGCGAGGCTGCCGAGGAACACAAGGCGGTTCGGGTCGTCGTCCTCCCACAGGCGACCGGCTGGGCGCTGGCTTCCGGTCTGCTTGACGATGGTCAGCTGGTCGCCCTCGACCTCGACGTAACAGAAGAACGGCTTGAAGCTCTCGAATGCCTTGGCCTTAGCCGTTGCCTTCCCAAGTGCGATCATCCGGCAATTGTAGCTCCCGGGCGTCGGCACCGGCCTCGGAAGGCCCGTGCGAGGAAGCAGGAGCTTCCCCTCCTTGGTCACCTCGACCGGGTTCGATTTCTTCGCTTCCGCGAGCGCCTCCTGCCAGGCAAGCCCGAGCCGCGCGATCCGATCCTGGTCGGCAGCAGTGGCGACAGCCTTCCACGCTTCCGACTTCGGCGGAGGACCGACCTCGACGGTCGGGTGGACTCCCGGCGGAAGCTTGGGCTTGGTGGCACAGCCCGCGAGCAGCGCCAGCGCGAGCAATCCCGCGCCGCACGAGAGCCGCTTTCTGTGGCGACGATTGACCGACAAGTTGTTCACCCCTCCCCCAACAGTGCCAGTGGCCTTGTTCCCTTTCAACTAATGCAACGTTCAACATAAGCTTTCACTGAACGCTCACCGCCGCTACGCGGCCGCGAAATGAATGCGCCCGAAGGCCCCAAAGCTGCGGCAACTCGCAGCCACGCGCACGGTTCGGGAAGCGGATTCGCATTCGGCTTCGCCGCTTACGCCCTCTGGGGCGTGCTTCCCGTCTACTTCAAGGCGCTGGCCGACGTCGATCCAGTAGACATCGTTGCCCACCGAGTGCTGTGGTCTGTTCCGTTCCTTGCGATCCTCATCACGCTGACCCGCACCTGGGCCAAGGTCCGTTTTGCCTGCGCTCGGCCGCAGACCCTCGGAATGCTCGCCCTCACCGCCATCCTCATCGGCACCAACTGGCTCCTCTACGTCTATGCGGTGACTAGCGGGCACATCCTTGCGGCCAGCTTCGGCTATTATCTCAACCCGCTCGCGAACGTCCTGCTTGGCCGGTTTGTCCTTCGAGAGAAGCTCAACCGGCTGCAATGGACCGCGGTGGCGATAGCGGCAGCCGGGATCAGCATTCTTGCGGCCGGAGCGCTCAGCCAGCTGTGGCTGAGCCTCGCTCTATGCGTCACCTTCGCGCTCTACGGCCTGTTCAGGAAGATCGTCCTTGCCGATGCGCTTACTGGCCTCGCAATCGAAACCAGCATTCTTTTCCCGTTCGCGATCGCCACGCTCGGATGGGGCGCGCTCGCCTCGCTGCCGGTGCTCGGAACCACGGTTCGCGACACGGAGCTTCTGGCCCTCTCCGGAATCGTCTCGACGACCCCCCTCCTTTTGTTCACCGCCGCCACCAAACGGCTCCAATATTCGACTCTAGGAATGCTGCAGTTCGTCGCTCCGACGCTCCAGTTCCTGATCGCCGTCCTTCTCTATGGCGAGCGGGTCACAATCGCCCATGCGATCGCCTTCCCGGCGATCTGGCTCGCTCTTGTCCTCTACGTAATCGCGATGCTCAGTGCACCGCGCCTCCCCCAGGCTCCCGAGTGATGATAGGACACGGTCCATGTTCAATTTCGTCTCGCTGATCATCGGCATCGTCGCGCTCCTCTGCGCGCTTGTCGCCTTCATTCCTTTGCTTGGCTGGGCGAACTGGCTGATCGTCCCGCTCGCGATCATCGGCGCGGTGATCGGCGCGATCTCGCGAAGCACGGCCGGGCGAAACCTCAACGTCTTCGTGATCGTGATCGGCGTCATCCGCCTGATCTTGGGGCATGGAATCCTTTGAGCCGCGATGCTCGGATCGACGACTACATCGCCAAGGCGCAGCCGTTCGCACGCCCCATCCTCGAGCATGTCCGAGAGCGCGTCCACGCGGTCCTTCCGGACGTCGAGGAGACTATCAAGTGGAGCATGCCCGCCTACATGTTGGGCGGTAAGATCCTTCTCATTACCGCGGCGTTCAAAGCACATATGGCACTGAACTTCTGGCGCGGCCAGGAGCTTGGATCGAGGCACGACAGCGTCGGTGCCATGGGCCAGTTCGGGAAGATCAAGTCGTTCGACGAACTGCCTTCCGACTCCGAATTCGACCAACTGATCGGAAAAGCCGCGGAGATCGCGCGATCGAGCGCGCCCGCTCCGCGCAAAGCCAAGCATGCGCCCAAGCCCGCTCCAGAGCTTCACCCCGAATT
>DASQYQ010000273.1:0-3080 GCA_035639115.1 Sphingomicrobium sp.
TTGGTCCAGACGAACTGTTCCAGCGGCTGCTCCGCCAGCCGTCGTCGAGCCCGAGTAGTGCTGCGGTGCTTCAAATGATGATGGCGAGAGACCACAACATCTCCGGGGTGGCGAACAAGCATTACCACCTTTCGATCGCGGTAAGCGGATAGCTCCATATGGATGTCCATTTGAACGTCCTCAGGTCGCCGCATCGCATCGCCGGCGTGGGTGAATAGCAAACGGGGGACCGAGGGCGGCGAATGGCGCAGCTTGTCGAAGTCGAGCAGATCGCGTTCGTCGACGCCGAACTGGCGCTGGTACAGCCGCGCAAGCATCGCTCGAAGGTACGTTCGGCCTGACTTCGGAAATGAGACTATCACCGCGTCAGCCTCGGACAGCCACGCACTGTCGCGCAGGTCCCGTCTAAAATCCCGCGTGCCAGGAACAATTCGGAGCGCTTGATAGGCAGCGCGCTTCGCAAGCGCTGATACTTGATGTGGCAGTGCGGTTAACACTGCACCGTCAAGCACCGCCTGCCAGCCGGCGTTCAAATTAAGTTTTCTCAAGATTTCATTCTTACTTGAGGGGCCCCACACGGCCGAGAATAACGCTCAGCAAGTGGCCTACACCCCCCGGGGTTAAGCGGCCAAAGAGTAGAGAGGCGAGACTTGAGCGAGCAGCTGCAACGACTGCAGGAGCAAAATCTGGCGTACGGGCTAGTGCTCGGCTCCTTGATCCAAGTGATTTGGCCGGATTCGAACGATAGGGCCGTCGCCCGAGACGTTCTCGGAAGGATCGTTGAGCGGATGCGATCCGACGGTTTCGGCGACATCGGCGACCGGCAAATCGCGGGGGTACTTGCGGAACTCGATGGCCTTTTCCAGACTCAGGGAAGCGCTGCCAGCGCTGAGCGATTCTCCTCGCACTGAGTCACCACTCAAATCATCCACCCTAGGGGCAGGAATGGGTCGAAAACTGCATTAGCGGTGTCCTCGTACGACGCGAAAAGGCGCCATTGCCGATTTGTAATTTGCGGCGAACGGCTGTTCCGCGGGATGTGTTGCCCGCGACTTTTTCCTCCGGAACGGAGCCTGGCGTGGAGCAAGGATGACGGCCGAGCCGATGCAGGAAACATCCCGCTGGCTGTTCGTCGTGGGTGCTCCCAGGTGCGGAACCACCGCAATTGCCAAATGGCTTCGAGGGCACCCCGAGCTATGCCTCTCGCGGCCGAAAGAGCCTCACTTCTTCGCCATGCGAGACCTTCGCGGCTGCACGATCGACGACATACGAACCCTTGTTCGCAGCGAATATGTCGACCGCTTCTTCAGGCACTGGGACGGAGAGTCCGTCCTTGCGGACGGGTCCGTAAGCTATCTCTATGCGCCGGAGCGGCTCGAGCCCGCGCTCCGGATTTGGCCGTCGGCGAAATTCATAATCTGTGTTAGAAACCCGCTTCAGATGTTGCCGTCGCTGCATCAGCGACACTTCGTCAATGGCGACGAGACGGTCCGGAAGTTCGAGCGGGCCTGGTCGTTGGTGCCGCAGCGGCGGCAGGGCAAATCCATCCCCCGCGGCTGCCTGGATCCACGCTTTCTCGACTATTGGGAGGCAGGGTTTCTCGGAAAGCATGTCAGTAACTTCCTGCGCATCATCGGGCGCGACCGCTGTCTCGTCACACTGCACGACGACCTCGTCGCCGAGCCCCGCCGGGAATACCGCCGGGCGCTCGATTTCCTCGGCCTGCCCGATGACGGAAAGAGCTTCTTCGAGCGTCATGCGGACTCGAGGGATTGTCGGATTGCATGGCTGCAGCACCTGCTTCAGCGGCCGCCTCGCATCGCTATTCGCTTCCTCGACAGCGATGATTTGCATAATCCGAACTTCGCTGAGAGCGCCGGGCCATTGTTTCAGAAGGTTCTGGATGTTCGAACGCGCATTCTCGATTGGAACGAGTTTCCGGCTGAACGGCCGCAAATCGACCGAATGGTGCTGAATGAAATGCGCGAGATGTATCGCGACGATGTCGCTTTGCTTTCGACCATTCTGAACCGCGATCTGGATCACTGGCTCGCGGACGACGGAGGAGAGCCCATTGCCATCGGCGATTCGCGAGATGAAATCAGAATCGCGCGCAATTGATCGCTCGATCTTAAGGGCGGCAAGATGAGCTCTCGCCATTCGGCAATCATCAAACGGGCGGGCGGAAACAGCGGCTGGCTCGCCGCCTCGGCGGGCTTCAGCGCAATTGCCAGCCTCATTTACGTTGCGCTGGTCGCGCGAACCCTGGGGCCGCGGGAATTCGGCAGCTTCGTGCTGGTGATGACCTACGGCGAGTTGATGACCGACCTCGTGCAATTCCAATCGTGGAAAGCCGTCACCAGCTTCGGCGCGGCGCATCGCGAAGCCGGGAACAGGGTAAGCCTCAGACGGCTGTTCGGTTGCACGACGGCGATAGACTGGGTCAGCGGCCTCCTCGGCGCTGCCCTTGCGGTGATGATCGTGCCCTATGCCGGTCCGCTCCTGCACTGGTCCGCGCACGAGCGATCGGAGGCGGCACTGTTCAGCGCCGCCCTGCTCCTGACGCTGAGCACAACACCGGCCGGCATCTTGAGGATTCTCGACCGATTCGACCTGCAGGTGCTCTCGGATTCGGTCGTGCAGCTGATCCGCTTTGCCGGCTGTCTGGCCGGCTGGGCGATCAATGCCGGAGTGATCTGGTTTCTATGCGTCTGGGCCTTCGCTTCGCTGGCACTGCAGCTCCTCCAATGGGGGGCGGTCCTCGCGCTTGGATACGGGCCGTCCTTCAGCCGGTCTGCTCTGAGACAGGGTGGACTGGAGAATCCCGGCTTATGGCCATTCATGCTGAAGACCAACGTCTCGAGCTCTCTCAGCCTGTTCTGGATGCAATCGGCCACTCTCATCGTCGGCGCTGGCGCCGGTGCCGTCCAGGCCGGTGGATTCCGGCTCGCCTATCGCTTCAGCCAGGCAATGATGAAGCCCGTGGAAATCGCGACCAAGGCCTTGTTCCCTGAATTGGCGCGGCTGGTGGCGGAAAAGGACCACGCGACGATGCGCGGCGTCATAGTGCGGGTGGCGGC